>NZ_JCAKNE010000021.1:0-96478 GCF_059515965.1 Propioniciclava sp. LT432
GCAATGCCGTTAAGTTAGCTGGGGCTGGCGAGTGTGGATTCGTGGTAGGTGTTCCTGCTTTATTCCGCGGTGTTGTGCACGTTTTGTGTTGTGGTAGGCGGCGAAGTGTCGCTTGACGACCCGCGGGTAGCTCCTGTGTCGTCGGGGAGGATTCGGGTGCGTTACGAGTTCGTCGACTATTTCATTCAGGATCGAGGGGGGAAAGTTCCGCGCCGCTGGAAATGTGGCGTCGGATGATTCTGAGAGCGCGAACGAACGATAATCGGTCGGGGTCGATCTCGGCGAGGTCGGAAGCGTTATGCACAAGTTTTCGGATCGCGTAGTGCGCCAGGAGGAGTCCCCAGATCTCTTGTTTGACAAGTTCGGGTGAGCGAGACCGTAGGACCCGGCCATGCGCGATCTGGTGGACCTCGATCTCATCAAAGACGTTCTCGATTTCCCAACGTTCGTGATAGAGGGCGGCGATTTCATCGGCGGGATAGCGGTCGTGGTCCAAGAGAGTGGTGATAATGCGGTACGTCGCCGAAGACCCCTCGATTGTGTATTCGACGACCCGGCAAGCGGTACCGTTATCGAGTAGCCACTGATGCTCGGCCCGCTTGTTATCGCGCCCATGGACGCGGGAGGATTGCCTCACTGCGCTTTGACGTGCGGGCGCCAAAAGGACGGACAGATACGATCCGTCGGGGTATTCGGTGATGGGGGGAAGGTTCAGGGTGCTCGCGACACGAAACGCGGCGTCCACCTTGCCCGCGATCAGCAATTCCCAGATCTTGTACGAGTAGAAGCCACGATCGGCAAGCAGGAGCGTTCCTTGCTCTAGCCGGCCGACCAGCCGCTCAGCCAGCGGCCGTTCGCTGGAGCCGAGGTCACCGATCACCGCGTGCGTAATGGCGTGAGTCCCACACTCGGCAACCGCTACCACCTGCACGCGCGGGAACACGCTGGCCCCACGTCCTCCCACGCTATAGCCGAACGTGGCGGCGTTGCCCGGCGACTCAGGAGCGTCCAGCACCACTCCATCAATAGCCATCACGCGTTGCCCGTGGAACCACGCCGACGGCGTCGCTGAGGAAGCCAAAGGCTGGGCAACACGCTCGAAAAGTAACTTCATGGGTTCTTCACCCAGGCGGGCCCGGGCCTGCGTGATTGCACTGGGCGTGGGAACATGCCAACTGGATAACCATCCACCGATGAATCTCAGACCGTTGACGAGCCTTCGCATGACTTCGTCATAGCTCTCCCCGAAGAACAGTCCCAACGCGATCACGTAGTAGACCACGACTCGGGCCGGAAGGAGACGCGAACGTTGCTCCCGCCGATTAGCCAGATCAATTGCCGTCTCGACCTCGTCCCGCGGAATACACTCCGCCAACACGCCCACAGGAAGATGATCCGTGAATTTCCGCGAAACGGATTCGTTCATAGCCCCACACTAGAAGAATCACCCCGGAGCGTCACGAACATAATCCCGCGAGTCGCACAAACCTCCGCAGACCACACCAACAAATCTCGAAAAATGCCGCAAGCATCCTCAAAGACCACTCACCCGCGAAGCAGTGCCAGCGGCTAACTTAACGGCATTGCACCACATCGTCCCGTGGTGGGACGGCGGCGAGACCGCGCTCTCAAACATGGTGACCTTGTGTCCTCACCACCACGCCCTCGTGGAGCCGCCCCGCTTCTGGAACGGGCCGCCGCCGGACCGATGGGAGGTCCGGCTCGATCACGCTGGGTTCCCCGAGTTCCTCCCGCCTCGACGGCAGGATCGGCTCCGCACTCCCCTGCCCGGCAACCGGCCGCCGCCGGGCTTGGTGGCTTGACGTGTCAGGGCATCCGTTCGCAGACGATCGCCACGGCCCCGCGGGGGGTGGGCGTCAGCACGAGGGTCGCCGATGCCTTCCCTTTGGGCTTGAGACGCCGCCGCAGCTCGGCCGGGTCGACGTCGAGGCCGCGCTTCTTGATCTCGAGCGTGCCGATCCCCCGGTCGCGCACCCAGGCGCGCAGCACCTTCTCGTCGTAGGGCAGCACCTCACGGACGGCGAAGACGGACGCGAACGGGGTCGGCATGTGCCACGGCGCGCTCAGGTAGGCGATTCCCTCGGCGACCCGGTGGGCGCGGACGAGCCCGGCGAACCGATCGACCAGGCCGGCCCGGACGACGGCGCCGTCGGGCTCGTACAGGTACTCGGCGATGGGGCCCACGCCCGCCTCCTCGCGACGGGTGCCGGTCAGCTCGGCGCCGTCCACGACAGCGCTGCGGCGTCCGGGCGTGGCGCCCGGCCCGGCCCACAAAGCGCACTCGACCACGGTGCCGGCGTCGGAGACCCACTCGGCCTCCACGTGGTCACCGATGAGGACGTGTGGCACGCCCGGCCCCAGCTTCACGCACGCCGGGCGGTCCCCCGCCAACAGGGACGACACGAACTCCCACGACGGGGAGAGGTCCTCGACCCGCCACGTCCGGCCGGACGCCGTGCGCCGGGCCGGGTCGGCGAACACCGCCACGCCGTCGGACGCCAGCGCCGGCCACTCCTGCTCGGCGTCCCCCACCACGACCGGACGCCCGAGGTTCGCCGAGGCCAGCACGGCGGTGACGGGGTCGCGCTCGACGGCGGTCACCGTCAGGCCCGCGTCCTGCAGGGCCAGGGCGTCCGCGCCGATGCCGCACCCGAGGTCGACGACGGCCTCGGCGACGCGGGCGAACCGGGCCGCGCGGCGGGCGGCGACGCCGGAGCGCGTCGCCTGCTCCAAGGTGTCGGCGGTGAGGAAAAGGTCAGCCGCGCGGGGGCCGAACTTGCCGACGGCCCGGCGGCGCAGGGCCACCTGGTCCAGTACGGCGGCCGCTTGGTCGGGTGCGACGAGGGAGCGCAGGCGCGTGGCTGCGCCGAGCGAGTCGGGATCGGGCTCCGCCGAGGCCGCGGCGAGGGCCCGGGCGGCATCCGGCGAGGTGAGCCAGTGCGCGGTGGTGAGGTCCACGAGCTAGCCCACGATGTGGATGACGACGACCCCGTCGGGGGTGTGCGTGCCGCCCACCTCCCACGCCCAGTCGACCGCACGGACGACATCAGCCGCCAGCCCGTACTTCTCGCGGGTGCGGGTGGCCGCCGCCTCGAGCTCGGGCCCCTCGGTGCGCAGTTCGGCGCGTCCCTCGAAGACGGGCTCGGTGCGCAGCGCCTTGCCGGACGCGGACGCCGCCTGCACCGACACCACCGGGCTCAACCTGAGCCGCTCGACCCAGGGGGAACTGTGGGGCGTCCAGACGCCGACGGTGTCCTCGCCCAGGGCCACGACGAACTCCGACGACGCCGTGCCGTTGCCCGCCGCGTCGAACGTGGTGACGACGATGCGGTCGGCGTCGGCCAGCCTCATGCCCGGTCCTCGGGGCCCTCCGGCAGCGCGGTGCGCTCGGCGGCCTTGTCGGCGATGGCCTTGCTGCGGCCGGCGTTGACGTCGTCCAGAGCCGAGCGACGGATCTGGCCCGAGGTGCGGACGGGCAGGCCCAGGCCGAGGCCGAGCAACAGGCCCGCTGCGAGCGCGACGCCCGCGATCGACGCCGTGGTGGTGACCGGGTTGGCGATCACCCGGGCGCTGTCATACCGCTGGGCGGCGCCGATGATCTCCTGCATGTCCCAGCCGAAGCGGAACAGCCAGAAGCCGGCGACAGCGACGGCTGCGACGCCCAGGAGGGCCAGGATCCACTTGAGTGGCTTCATGTGAAGCAGCGTAGCGTTGCACGGCGCGGCGCCTCACCCGCACCCGAGACCGGCTAACGTGGGGGCGACCCCCGGAAAGGACTCTTCATGCGCGTTCTCGTGACCGGCGGAGCCGGCTACATCGGCTCCCACACGACGCTGGCCCTGCTGGAGGCCGGCCACGAGGTGTTGGTCGTCGACGACCTCTCCAACAGCTCGGAGGAGTCGCTGCGTCGCGTCGCGGAGCTGACCGGGCGCGAGGCTCGGTTCGTGGAGGCGAACGTGCGGGACGCGGAGGCCCTCGACGCCGCGTTCGCGTCGTTCGAGCCCGAGGCCGTCATCCACTTCGCGGGCTGGAAGGCGGTGGGCGAGTCGACCCAGATCCCGCTGACCTACTACCGCGAGAACCTGGGCTCCACCTTCACGCTGCTGGAGGTGATGGCCAACCACGGATGCCACCGCATCGTGTTCTCGTCCTCGGCGACCGTCTACGGCGAGGAGTCCGAGCCGCCGTTCACCGAGGACGCTCCCACCGGGGCCACCAACCCGTACGGCCGCACCAAGCACATGATCGAGCAGATCCTGGCCGACGTCGCGGTCGCCGACCCGGAGCTCGCCGTCGGTGTCCTGCGGTACTTCAACCCCATCGGCGCCCACGAGTCGGGCCGGATCGGCGAGGATCCGAAGGGCATCCCGAACAACCTGCTCCCCTTCGTGGCGCAGGTGGCGTCCGGACGCCGCGAGAAGCTGATGGTCTTCGGCGACGACTACGACACGGCGGACGGGACGGGCGAGCGCGACTACATCCACGTCGTCGACCTCGCCGCGGGCCACCTGGCCGCCCTCGACTTCCTGGCGGACAAGGCCGGGTACCACGTGTGGAACCTCGGCACCGGCAACCCGACGTCCGTGCTCGCGATCGTGAAGGCCTTCGAGAAGGCGTCGGGGGTCGCGATCCCGTACGAGGTCGTCGCCCGCCGCCCCGGCGACGTCGCGGCGTCCTTCGCGGACCCGACGAAGGCCCACGAGGAGCTCGGCTGGCGAGCCGAGTTGTCGGTCGAGCGTGCCTGCGCGGACACCTTCCGCTGGCAGTCCGCCAACCCGAACGGCTACGCGGACGCCTGATCGGGCCCTCGCCTGAGCGTCGGGCGACCACTGGTCCATCCGCCTGAAGTGTCTTAGGCTGCCTGAACCGAGTGCGGCCTGCAGGCCGAGTGGGCCGCCCCCCGTCGAGGGAGTGAGCCCATGAGCACCACGAACGACACGCTGAGGGTGGCCGGAGCCACGTACGACATCGTCCGGCTCGACCGGGTCAGCGGTGCGGAACACCTGCCGTTCAGCCTGAAGATCCTGCTCGAGAACGTGCTGCGCGGGGCCGGTGAGGCCGGGGCCGAGGCGGACGCCGTCCGCGCCATCGCCGACTGGGACCCGACCGCGGTCCACGGCGCCGAGGTCCCCTTCTCCCCGTCGCGGGTGCTGCTGCAGGACTTCACGGGCGTCCCCTGCGTGGTCGACCTGGTCGCCATGCGCGACGCGATGGCCGAGCTGGGTGGGGACGCGGCGTCCATCAACCCGCACATCCCGGTGGAACTCGTGATCGACCACTCGGTGATCGTCGACGTCTTCGGCCGTCCGGACGCCTTCGCCCGCAACGTGGAATTCGAGTACCAGCGCAACCGCGAGCGCTACCAGCTGCTGCGCTGGGGGCAGGCCGCCTTCGACCGCTTCAGCGTGGTGCCGCCCGGCACCGGCATCTGCCACCAGGTGAACCTGGAGTACCTCGCGCGCGTCGTCGACACCACCGAGCGTGACGGACGCCGCATCGCGCACCCCGACACCCTGGTCGGCACCGACTCCCACACCCCGATGGTGAACGGGCTCGGGGTCCTGGGCTGGGGCGTCGGGGGCATCGAGGCCGAGGCCGCGATGCTCGGACAGCCGGTCAGCCTCCTCGTCCCCCGCGTGGTGGGCGTGAAGCTGGTCGGCGAGCTCGTCGAGGGCACCACCGCCACGGACCTCGTGCTCACCGTTGCCGAACTGCTGCGCAGCGTCGGCGTGGTCGGCAGCTTCGTGGAGTTCTTCGGCCCCGGCATCGGAGCCGTCCCCCTCGCCGACCGGGCCACGCTGGGCAACATGTCCCCCGAGTACGGCTCGACGGTGTCGATCTTCCCGATCGACCGGGTCACGCTCGACTACCTGCGCCTGACCGGACGCCCCGACGAGCGGATCGCGCTGGTCGAGGCGTACGCCAAGGAACAGGGGCTGTGGCACGAACCCGACCACGAGGCGCGGTACTCCCAGGTGGTCGAACTGGACCTCTCCACCGTGGTCCCGTCCATCGCCGGACCCAAGCGGCCCCAGGACCGCATCGCGCTGGCCGACGCCCAACGCGAACTGGGCGAGCTCCTCGCGGCGGGGTTGGAGGGCGACCAGCCGCTGACCTTCCTCGACCGCGCCTCCGAGCACTCGTTCCCCGCGAGCGATCCCATCGCTCTGGACGGGCTGGACCCGGCCAACGCGCCGGTCCCGATGCGTCCCCACGGGCGCCCCCACCCCGAGACGGCGGAGGGCGACGACCGGGTCGTCTGGGCGTCGGCGTCCGTCCCCATCACGCTGGCCGACGGCACCGAGTCCCACGTCGACCACGGCGACGTCGTGATCGCGGCGATCACCTCGTGCACCAACACGTCCAACCCGTCGGTGATGGTGGCGGCGGGGCTCGTCGCCCAGAAGGCGGTCGAGCGTGGCCTGACCACCCCGCCGTGGGTGAAGACCTCGCTGGCGCCCGGATCCCGGATCGTCACCGACTACCTGGAGGCGTCCGGCCTGACCCCGTCCCTGGACAAGCTGGGCTTCGAGCTGGTCGGCTACGGGTGCACCACCTGCATCGGCAACTCCGGCCCGCTCATCCCGGCCGTGGAGAAGGCGGTGACGGACCACGACCTCACCGTGTGCGCCGTGCTCTCGGGCAACCGCAACTTCGAGGGGCGCATCCACTCCTCGACCGCGATGAACTTCCTGGCCTCCCCGCCGCTGGTGGTGGCGTACGCGCTGGCCGGGACGATGAACATCGACCTCACCGCCGACCCCATCGGCAACGACCCCGACGGCCGGCCCGTGTACCTGCGCGACCTGTGGCCCACGGCGTCCGAGGTGGCCGACGTGGTCGGCCGGCACCTCCAGGCGTCCCTGTTCACCCAGGGCTACAGCGACGTGTTCGCGGGTGACGACAACTGGCGGGCCCTGCCGGTGCCCGACGGGAAGCGCTTCGCGTGGGACGACGACTCCACCTACGTGCGCAACCCGCCGTACTTCGTCGACCTGGCCCCGGAGCCCGCTCCGCTGCGGGACATCGAGGGCGCGCGCGTCCTGGCGCTCCTGGGCGACTCGGTGACGACGGACCACATCTCCCCCGCCGGCTCGATCCGGGCCGACTCCCCCGCGGGCCGGTACCTGCAGGGGCTCGGCGTGCAGCCCGCCGATTTCAACTCGTACGGCTCACGGCGCGGCAACCACGAGGTGATGGTCCGCGGCACGTTCGCCAACACGCGCCTGCGCAACCGGCTGGTCGACGTGACCGGCGGCATGACACGGGTGTTCCTGCCCGGGGCAACAGCCGACCCGGTCAGCATCTTCGACGCCGCGATGGCCTACCAGGAGGCGGGCACTCCCCTGGTGGTGGTCGCCGGCAAGGAGTACGGCTCGGGCTCGTCGCGGGACTGGGCCGCCAAGGGCACCCTGCTGCTCGGCGTCCGTGCCGTGCTCGCCGTGTCGTACGAGCGGATCCACCGGTC
Source organism: Propioniciclava sp. LT432 (assembly GCF_059515965.1). Lineage (NCBI taxonomy): Bacteria > Bacillati > Actinomycetota > Actinomycetes > Propionibacteriales > Propionibacteriaceae > Propioniciclava > Propioniciclava sp. LT432. The sequence continues at coordinate 7,490 of NZ_JCAKNE010000021.1, forward strand.
CAACCTCATCGGCATGGGGGTCCTCCCCCTGCAGTTCGCCGAGGGCGAGGACGCGGGCACGCTCGGCCTGACCGGTGCGGAGACCTTCACGATCCGCGGCCTCGCCGGGGAGGGCCCGCTGCCGAAGCAGGTCACCGTGATCGCCGACGACCGCGAGTTCACCGCCGTGGTGCGGCTCGACACCGCCACCGAGCAGGAGTACTACCGGCACGGCGGCATCCTGCCGTACGTGCTGCGGGGCAGGCTCACGGGTTCCGGCGGCCGCCCCCCACGCTGAGGCGTGACGCGTCCACCAGCAACCGCCGGTGGAACAGCGGCTCCCCGGTGAGCTCGGGGTGGAACGACAGGCCCGTGATGCGGCCCTGGCGGACGCCGACGACGCGGCCGTCGTGCCGGGCGATGACCTCCACGCCCGGCCCGACGCGCTCCACCGCGGGAGCGCGCACGAAGGCGACGTCGGCCGGTCCCCACGCCGTGTCGAGGTGCACCTCGGCGGAGTCGAGTTGCCGGCCGAACGCGTTGCGGCGGACGGCGACGTCGAGCACGCCGAGCGACCTCTGACCGGGAGCCGGGTCGAGCACCTCGGTCGCCAGCAGGATGAGGCCCGCGCACGTCCCCAGGGTGGGCAGGCCGTCCGCGATCGCCGCCCGCAGCGGCTCCCCCAGGCCGAACACGCGCAGCAGCCGGTCGATGGCCGAGGACTCCCCGCCCGGCAGGACCACGGCGTCCACCCGCGGGCCGTCCGGGCCGCTGAGGTCGTCCGGACGCCGCAGGGGGACGGGGGTGGCGCCCAGCGCGTCCAGCAGTCGGACGTGCTCGCGGACGCCGCCCTGCAGGGCCACGACGCCGACGCGCGGCGGGGTCACCAGCCGCGCTCGGCGAGGCGGTGCGGTGCGGGCAGGTCGGCCACGTTGATGCCGACCATCGCCTCGCCGAGCCCGCGGGAGACCTCGGCGATGACCTCGGGGTCGGAGTACATCGCGGTGGCCTTGACGATGGCGGCGGCGCGGCGAGCCGGGTCCCCGGACTTGAAGATCCCCGAGCCGACGAACACACCGTCGGCGCCGAGCTGCATCATCATCGCGGCGTCCGCGGGGGTGGCGACGCCACCGGCGACGAACAGCACGACGGGCAGGGCGCCCCGCTTCGCGACGTCGAGCACCAGCTCATACGGGGCCTGCAACTCCTTGGCCGCGACGTGCAGCTCCTCGGGATTCGCCTCCAACGTCGCCCTGAGCACCGCGATCTCCTTGCGGATCGTGCGGATGTGGCGCGTCGCCTCGGACACGTCGCCCGTGCCGGCCTCCCCCTTCGAGCGGATCATCGCCGCGCCCTCGCTGATGCGTCGCAGCGCCTCACCGAGGTTGGTCGCGCCGCACACGAACGGGACGGTGAACCGGTGCTTCTCGATGTGGTGGGCGTAGTCGGCCGGCGACAGCACCTCGGACTCGTCGATGTAGTCGACGCCGAGGTGCTGCAGCACCTGCGCCTCGACGAAGTGGCCGATGCGCGCCTTGGCCATGACCGGGATCGACACTGTCTCCATGATCGCGGTGACGAGGTCGGGGTCGCTCATGCGCGCCACACCACCCTGGGCGCGGATGTCGGCGGGCACCCGCTCGAGCGCCATGACGGCGATGGCGCCGGCGTCCTCGGCGATGCGGGCCTGCTCGGGCGTGACGACGTCCATGATGACGCCACCCTTGAGCATGTCGGCGAGGCCGGTCTTGACGAGGTGGGTGCCCGTACGGGGCGCGATGGTGTCAGTCATGGGACGAGTGTGGCTTGCAGAGTGGTCCCCAACAAGATCCACTAGTGGGCCACTTCACTGGACCGCTTTGCGGAGTCGTGCGAAGCTGGACGCCGTGCGCACCACGACCCAGGTGACCCTGCCCCTCACCCTCGACCGTGGCGACACGCGCCCGCTCCCGACCCAGGTGGCCGACGGCCTGCGGGCGCTCGTGGCCCGAGGCGTCCTCGCCCCCCACGACACGCTGCCCTCGACCCGCGCGCTGGCCGCCCACCTGGGCGTCGCGCGCGGCACGGTCGTCGTGGCGTACGAGCAACTGATCGCCGAGGGCTACCTCCGGGCGGCGTCCGGGAGTGCCACCCGGGTCGACCCGGGCGCCGGCGCCCTCCACCCGCGGACGCCCTCCCCGCCTTCGGCGTCCACGACCCCTGCCCGGAGCGAGACGCCGGCGTCCGGGCTGCTCGACCTGCGGCCGGGGCAACCCTGGTTGGGCTCCCTCGCCACCCCGGCGTGGCGGCGGTCGTGGCGGGACGCCGCTGCCCACCCGGACGCCCGGGGCGCGCAGGGCCTGGGCCTGCCCGACCTGCGGGCACAACTCGCCGACCACCTGCGGCAGATGCGCGGCGTGGTCCGCTCCCCGGAGCACGTCGTGGTCACGGCCGGGGCGCGCGAGGGGCTCGCCCTGCTGCTCACGGCCCTGGGGCTGCCCCCGCGGGTGGGTGTCGAGGTGCCGGGTTATCCGTCGCTGCGTCGCGTCCCGGAACGGTTGGGCGCCCAAGTCGTCGGGCTGCGCGTGGACGACCAGGGGCTCGTCACCGACGACCTGCCCTCCCACGACGTCCCGCCCGTCGTGCTGGTGACCCCCAGCCACCAGCACCCGCTGGGCGGCTCCCTGCCGGTCGGGCGTCGCCGGGCCCTGCTCGCGTGGGCCCGGGCGCACGGCGTGTGGGTGGTGGAGGACGACTACGACTCCGAACTGCGCTACACCTCCGAGCCCCTCCCCGCGCTCGCCGCCCTCGACGACCCGCTCCAGGGCTGCGTCGTGACCCTCGGCACCTTCGCCACAACGCTCACGCCGGGATTGGGCGCGGGGTTCCTCGTCGCCCCGGAACCCCTGCTGCCCCGGCTGGCGGCCACCCGTGCCGACCTCGGACAGCCCGTGTCGGCGGTGACGCAGCGGGCCCTGGCGGGCTACCTCGCCTCCGGCGAGCTCCGACGCCACACCCAACGGATGCGCACCCTGTACCGGCGCCGGCGACGCTGGGTCGCCGAAACCCTGTCCGGGCTCCCCGGCGTCCGGGTCTCACCCATGGACGGCGGCCTCCACGCCGTGGTGCAGACCGAGCGGCCCGAGGCCGACGTGCTGACGGACGCCGCCGCGGCGGGCGTCCTCGTCACCGGGCTGTCGGCCTACTGGGCCGGCGCCGAACCGGACGCCTCGGGCGTCGTCCTCGGCTTCGGTGCGGCCACGGACGCCGACCTCGCCCGTGGGCTGGAGGTCCTGGCCGCAGCCTGCACCGGAGGGGTCAGTCCGTGATCAGCTCGGGGTAGACGGGCTGCCACATGGCGTCGAAGACCTGGGCGACCGGGTCGTGCAGCGGCTGCTCGGCCACCCCCTCCGCCTCGGCGGCCTTGGCCACCGCGATGGCGACCGTGGCGGACACGCGACGCAGGTCGTCCAGCGCCGGCAGCAGCGACTGGCCGGGGCGCGTCATGCGCACCAGCGAGGCCAGCGCTTGGGCGGCCGCGCCGATCATGCCGTCGGTGACGCGCGTGGCCCGGCACACGGACACGCCCAGCCCGAGCCCCGGGAAGATGAAGGCGTTGTTGGCCTGCGCGATGACGTGCTGGACCCCCTCGTGGGTCACCGGCTTGAACGGCGACCCGGTCGCGATCAGGGCGCGTCCGTCCGTCCATTCCAGCAGTTGCGTCGGGGTGGCCTCGACGAGCGTGGTGGGGTTCGACAACGGCATGATGACCGGCTGCTCGGTGTGCGCGGCCATGTCGGTGACGATCTCCCGGGTGAACGACCCCGGCTGCGCCGAGGTGCCGATCAACAGGGTCGGGTGCACGTTGCGCACCACATCCGCGAGGCCGATGCGGCCCGGCTCGTCGAGCGTCCAGTCCTCCACCTCGCCGTACGGGCGGCCGTAGGGACGCTGGAAGTCGCGGAACCGGGCGCCCGGGGCGTCCGTCACGAGCCCTCGGCTGGAGGTCGCCCAGAACCGCTCGCGCGCCTGCACGGGCGACAGGCCCTCGGCCACCATCAGGTCGACCAGCAGGTCCGCGACGCCGATGCCGGCCGTTCCGGCGCCGTGGATGACGACGCGCTGGTCGGAGAGCTTCTCCCCCTTGCTGCGGACCGCAGCCAGCGCCGCCCCGGCGACGACCGCCGCGGTGCCCTGGACGTCGTCGTTGAACGTGCAGATGCGGTCGCGGTAGGTCGCAAGGATGCGGTGGGCGTTGTCCGCGCCGAAGTCCTCCCAGTGCACCATCGCGTTGGGGAACACCTTCTGGACGCCCTGGACGAACGTCTCGATGAACTCGTCGTAGCGCTCGCCGCGGACGCGGGCCTGGCGCCTCCCCAGGTAGAGGTCGTCGTTGAGGAGGTGGAGGTTGTCGGTGCCCACGTCGAGGACCACCGGCACCATCCGGTTCGGGTCGACGCCCGCCGCCGCGGTGTAGAGGCTCTTCTTGCCCAGGCAGATCTCGATGCCGCCCACGCCCTGGTCGCCGATGCCGAGGATGCCCTCGGAGTCGGTGACGATCACGATGTCGATGTCCTCGGCGTGCCGGCCGATGCTGCGCAGCGACTTCTCGACCGCCTCGGGGGCGTCGATCGAGAGGAACACGCCGTGGAGGCGCTGGAACCACAGGCTGAACTCCTGGATGGCGTCGCCGATCGTCGGCGTGTAGATGATCGGCATCATCTCCTCGAGGTGCTCGCTCACGAGCCGGTAGAACAGCACCGTGTTGCGGTCGCGTAGGCCGCGCAGGTAGGCGAACTGCTGCAGCGGGTCACCGGCTGCCAGGAACCGCTTGTAGGTGCGGTGGAGTTGGCCCTCCAGCGGTGTGCTCCCGGCCGGCAGCACCCCGACCAGTTCGAGCCGCTCGCGCTCCTCGGGGGTGAAGGCCGTGCCCCGGTTCAGCCGCGGGATCCGCAGGACGTCGGCCCCCCGCACGTTCACCTTGATGCGAGAACCGTGATTGCCCGGCAGGGTCTCATACGCGCGTTCAGCCATGCCGCCCACCCTAGTCCCGGCGACCACCTCAGGGAGCGTTCCCGATCGTGGTCACCTGCCAGCTTGCCGGCCGCCCGTCGCGGTAGGGCATGACCCCGTGGAACTGGTCGATCCGCTCGTCGAACACGAGCGGCAGCCACGTGTGGTCGCCCTCCCACAGGGGCAGGTCCCGCGACAGGAGTCGGGCGCGGGGCACCCAGTGCAGGGTGCCCTCCGCGTTCGAGGCGGGCGGCTCGCCGGTGAAGGCGTCCACGACGAAGACGAAGCCGAACCAGTCCACGCCACCCGCGCCGAAGCCGGGCCAGCTGATCGTGCCGCGCAGGCGCACCGAGGTGGCCTCGATGTCGGCCTCCTCGCGCAGTTCGCGGCGGATGCAGGCCACGACGTCCTCGCCGGGTTCGAGCTTGCCGCCGAGTCCGTTGAACTTGCCGAGGTGGGCGTCGTCGTCGCGGAACGTCCGGTGGACCAGCAGGACGTCGTCGCCGCGCAGCACGTAGGCCAGCGTGCCGATCACGGGGGTGAACATCAGTCGCCCCGCAGGGCCGTGGAGGGCGGCTCGGGCACCGGCACCGCACTCGGGCGGCCGGACGCTGCGAGCGCTGTCTCGCTGGCCCGTTCTGCGCGCGTCGGCACCTGGGCGAGCAGGATGCCCGCCATCATGAGCGTCGCCCCGAGGAAGCCCTGCGGCGTGAGCCGCTCTCCCAGGAACATCGCCCCGCCCACAGCGCCCCACATGGCCTCCAGCGACATGATCATCGCCGCGATGGACGCCCGGGCGTGCACCTGCGCTACGACCTGCAGCGTGAAGCCGACGCCCGTCGACAGCAGGCCGGCGAACAGGACTGCACCCAGGGCGGGCAGGAGCCCGGCGAAGGGGGCGTCCTCGGCGAAGGGGGCCACGAGCGCCGACAGAGTGGCCATGACCAGGAACTGGACGACCGAGAGTCGGATCGGGTCCACGTGCGGTGCGACGCGGCCCACCCCGAGGATGTGGAACGTCCAGAACAGGGTCCCCACCAGCACGAGCAGGTCGCCGGGGCCGATGCCGGTGCCCGTCCAGGTCAGCAGGAACAGGCCCGGCACGGCCAGGACGATGCCCACGGCCGTGAACACCGTGGTGTGCTGGCCGAAGAACCGGCCCGTGATGGGCACCAGCACCATGTAGAGGCCGGTCACGAACGCCGCGTTGCCCGCCGTCGTCCGCTCCACGCCGAGCTGCTGCAGCGTCTGCCCGCCGAAGAACATCAGGCCGATGAACACGCCCGGCCTCACCACACGGAGCCAAGCCTGCCGCGCCTCGGACGGGCTCAGCCGAGCACGCCGGTCCAGGAACCACACCAGGGGGAGCAGGGCCGCCGCGCCGAGGACCCCGCGGGAGGCGTTGAACGAATAGGCCCCGAGGTGCTCCGACCCCAGGCGCTGGGCCACGAACGCGAAGCCCCAGATGATGGAGCAGAGCAGGAGCAGCAGGTAGGAGCGCGTCTCCTTGGACATGCCGGCTCAGACCAGGACGGTCGAGATCGGCAGGCTGGAGTCGGCGCTGATCGACAGCGAGCTGGGCCGGTGCCCGCGCCGGACGACCTCGGCACCCAGGGCGGCCATCATCGCCCCGTTGTCGGTGCACAGGCCCGGGCGCGGACGCCGCACCGTCACCCCGTGCTCCTCGGCGCGCTCGCCCAGCAGCCCGCGCAGGCGCGAGTTCGCCGCCACGCCGCCGCCCAGCAGGATCGTGTCGAGCCCGAAGTGGTCGCACATGTCCATGGCCTTGGCGGTCAACACGTCGGCGACCGCCTCCTGGAACGAGGCCGCCACGTCGGCGTCCGCGAACGGACGCCCGGCGCGGCGCTCGGTCTCCACCCAGCGGGACACGGCGGTCTTCAGGCCCGAGAAGGAGAAGTCGAAGCGGTGCTTCTCCAGGTCGTGCTTCGCGGTCAGCCCGCGCGGGAACGCGATCGCTCTCGGGTCGCCGTCCGCGGCCGCGCGGTCGATGACCGGACCCCCCGGGTAGCCCATGCCCAGCAGGCGGGCGACCTTGTCGTAGGCCTCGCCCGCGGCGTCGTCGATCGTCGACCCGACCTCGGTGATGGCGGACGTGATGTCGTCGACGACCAGGAGCGAGGTGTGCCCACCCGAGACGAGCAGCGCCCCGAAGCGCTCGGGCAGCGGCCCGTGGTCCAGCAGGTCGACGGCCACGTGCCCGACCAGGTGGTTGAGGCCGTACAGGGGCTTGTCGAGCGCGACGGCCAGCGCCTTGGCCGCGGACAGCCCGACGACCAGCGCGCCCATCAGGCCCGGACCCGCGGTGACGCAGACGCCGTCCACCTCGGACAGGTCCACGTCGGCGGCGGCCATCGCCCGCTGCAGCGTCGGGACCATCGCCTGCAGGTGCGCGCGGGACGCCACCTCGGGGACGACCCCGCCGAAGCGGACGTGCTGCTCGACGGAACTGGCGACCTCGTTGGCCAGCAGTTCGTGGCCGCGGACGATCGCCACGCCCGTCTCGTCGCAGCTCGACTCGATGCCGATGACCAGCGGTTCGCTCATGATTCACCCTCCAGGGGCAGCGCCATGACCAGGGCGTCCAGCCCGGCGCCGTAGTAGTTCGCGCGGCGCGCCAGCACCGCGAAGCCCAACGACTCGTACAGGGTCACGGCCGGGACGTTGTCCGCCTCGACCTCCAGCAGGACGCGCTCCGCCCCCACCTGCCCGGCCCACTCGAAGCCGGCGGCGAGCAGGCGCCGGGCGATCCCGGAACGACGGTTGCGGGGGTCGACCACGACACGGTTCAGGTCCGCGACGTCCTCGACGCAGCTCAGCGTGGCCACGCCCAGGAGGCGGCCCCAGGCGTCCTTGGCCACGAGCGTGAGGCCGCGGTCGGCGACCAACTCGTCGGCCCACGACTGGGCGCTCCACCGCGCCTCGGTGAACTGCTCCTCCAGCGCCACGATCTGGGCCAGGTCGTGGCGACGGGCCAGGGTGATCGTCACCGGGCCCGTCGCAGGGCGAGCTTCGGTTGGGGCAGGGCCGACTTCACCCGGGTGGGCACCTCGGCGTCCGGACGCCGCAGGTACAGCGGCTCCAGCCCCGCGTCGACCAGGTCCGCGGCAGCGAGCCAGCCGGCGTCCAGGTGGACGGGGCCGGAGGCCGGCCCGACCAGGTGCGCGCCCGGTCCGGCCAGCGGAAGGGCCGGAAGGGTGTCGGGCGCTGAGACCTCCGGTCCGGCCAGGCGGTGGCCGCCCCCGTCGTAGCGGGCCCAGAACACCTCCTTGCGGCGCGCGTCCGACACGACGAGGAACTCCTCGGGCGCACCGTCGGCCGCCCAGGCCGCGGCCACGGCGTCCAGCGAGCAGGCGCCGGAGACGGGGACGCCCAGCACCTCGCCGAGGGTCAGCGCGGTGACGACACCGACCCGCAGGCCGGTGAAGGGGCCGGGGCCGACCCCGGCGACGATGCGGTCGACGTCCGCGAGCGTGGTGCCGGCCTCGGCGACCACGCGCTGCACGAGGGGCATCAGCTCCTCGGCGTGCGCGCGGGTGTCGTCCACGCGCGCGGACGCGATGATGCGGCCATCCACGGCGACGCCGGCTGCTACGACGGTCGAGGTGTCCAGGGCGAGCGTGGTGGTCATGGGGTCTCCCTCGATTCTTGGGGCTCCGTCCCTCCCGCCGAGGCGGTCGACGGGAGCGCGGCGGCCGCGAGCCGGGTGCGACTCCAGCGCGGCCCGATGGGGGTGAGGAACACCCAGCGGGTGTCGTCGTCGGGGTCGATGCCCCGCCGGATGTCGATCTGGAGCCGGTTCTCCGCGAGGCCCTCCGCGACGCCGACACCCCACTCGACGAGGGTGACGGCACGGTCGAGGGACTCCTCGAGGTCGATGTCCTCGAGTTCGGCGAAGGAACCGAGGCGGTAGGCGTCGACGTGGACGAGGGCGGGGCCCTCCCCCGACGGGCGGTGGACGCGCGACAGCACGAAGGTGGGCGAGAGGATCGGACCGGACACGCGCAGCCCGGCGCCGATGCCCTGGGCCAGGGTCGTCTTGCCGGCACCCAGGTCGCCGGAGGCGATGATGAGGTCGCCGGCGCGCAGGACGCCGGCGAGCCGCTCCCCCAGCGCGCGCATGGCGTCCGCGTCGGGCACCTCGACGGCGACCGGCAGCGACCGCGTCATGACGATGCAGTTGCCCTCCTCGTCGTCGGGCGCGAACCCCTGCTTGGCCCACCACGCCTGGATCTGCGGGAACTCCTTGCGCGCCAGCAGGTGCACGTGCTCCTCACCGACGGACGCGAGGTGCTCCAGCACCACCTGGACGAGGAAGCCCGCCACCCCCTGCTCGCGGTACTCGGGGAGGACCCCCACCCGGCCCAGCCGCATCGCGCCGTGCTGGCGGGCGGCCATCACCAGCCCGACGGGCACCTCCTCGATGAAGGCGAGGTACCCGGTGCCGTGCGTGATGCGGGCGCGGACCGAGGCCACGTCGTCCTGGAGTGCCTCCGCCGGCTTCCCCAGCACCGGGCGCGCCCGGAACGCGGCATGCATGAGCTCGAGCGCGACCTCGACGTCCGACAGGTCGGCCAGGCGCACGGTGAGCGCGCGGCCGTCGGGGAGCACGGCCGCGGCGAGCTCAAGGGCGGCGTCGTCTGACATGGGAACCTTCAGTGGTGGGAGAGCGGGCAAAATCCGACCCATTCTAGCCCGGCGCCCGCCCTCAACGAACCTCGCGCCCGAAGGGTAACCCTGCGTTCACCGACATGTCATGCAACTCGGGGAATGCGTGCACGTTGACACGGTGTTCTGTCAACGTGCGAGTGGCGATCATCACCGAGTCCTTCCTCCCCGAGGTCAATGGCGTGGTCAACTCCGTCCTGAAGGTGTTGGACCACCTGATCGACCACGGGCACGAGGTCCTGCTGCTGGCCCCCGAGGCCCCCGGCGCCCCGACCTCCTACCGCGGCGCCCCCGTGGTGCACATGGGGTCGCTGGGGTTCCCCGGCTTCATGCAGGTGCGGGTGTGCACGACACCGCAGATCTCCCTGGAGTGGACGCTGTCCGACTTCAACCCCGACGTCGTGCACCTGGCCTCGCCGATCAACGTCGGTTACCGCGGCGCGCTGGCCGCGCGGCGCCTCGGCATCCCGAGCGTGGGCGTGTTCCAGACGGACGTCCCCAGCTACGCCAGGCGCTACGGCATCCCCGCCCTCGAGGCGTACCTGTGGCAGCGCGTCCGCTGGACGCACCAGGCCGCCACCCTGAACCTCGTGCCGAGTTCGGCCAGCAGGGCCCAGCTCGACGCCCTCGGGGTCTCCGACCTGCACGTCTGGGGCCGCGGTGTGGACGCCGAGCTGTTCCACCCGGCCAAGCGCTCGGACGAGCTGCGCTCGGCCTGGGCGCCCCACGGCGAGCGGGTCGTCGGCTACCTCGGACGCCTCGCCCCCGAGAAGCAGGTGGAGGACCTGCACGTCCTCGCGGGCCTGCCCGACACCCGCGTCGTGATCATCGGCGAGGGTCCCTCCCGCGACGCACTCCAGCGGCGACTGCCGGACGCCGTCTTCACCGGCAAGCTCAAGGGCGAGGAACTGGCCCGCACGCTGGCCAGCTTCGACGTCTTCGTGACCCCCGGTGAGCTGGAGACCTTCGGGCAGACCATCCAGGAGGCCATGGCGTCCGGGCTGCCCGTGGTGGCCCCGGCGTCCGGTGGTCCCATCGACCTGGTCGACCCCTCGCGCACGGGCTGGCTGTACGAGCCGGGCGACCTCCTGGGCCTGCGGGACCACGTCCGCGACCTGGTGGGCGACGACGCCAAGCGCGTCGCGATGGGCCGCGCGGCCCGCGAGGCGACCGCCCCCCGCACCTGGGACGGCATCTGCACCCAGCTCATGGGCCACTACGACCACGCGATCGCCCTGAAGCGCGAACAGCTCCACACGGAGCGCCAGATGGCCCACGTCCGGCGGACGGGGCGCAGGCTGCGCGTCTAGCCCTCGCAGACCACCATCGCCACGGCGACGCCGGCGTCGTGGCTGATCGACACATGGGTGCGCGAGACGCCGAGTTCCTCGAGCCGCGTCGCCACCGTGCCGGTGACGACCAACGAGGGACGTCCGGTCTCGTCCGACAGGACCTCGCAGTCGTCCCACCGCAGGCCCCCGGGTGCGCCCAGCGCCTTGGCGAGGGCCTCCTTGGCCGCGAAGCGTCCGGCCAGCGTCTGGTCGGACCCCTTCTGCTCGGCGAGGGTGAACACGCGGTCGGTGAAGCCCGGCCGCCCGCACGCGTCGGCGATGCGTTGGACCGAGCAGACGTCGACACCGATCCCGATGATCACCGCGTCACTCGACGGTGACGGACTTGGCCAGGTTGCGCGGCTGGTCGGCGTCGTGGCCGAGCAGCGTCGCGAGTTCACAGGCGAACAGCTGGAGCGGAACCGTCGCCAGGAGCGGCTGCAGCAGCGTGGACGCCTGGGGAAGCGTGATCAGGACGTCGGCGTAGGGCTCCACCTCGGTGTCGCCCTCCTCCACGAGGACGATGGTCCGGGCGCCCCGGGCGCGCACCTCCTGGATGTTGGAGATGACCTTGTCGTGCAGTTGGTCGCGACCCTGGGGGGGCACGATGACGAACACGGGCAGGTCCTGCTCGACGAGCGCGATCGGGCCGTGCTTGAGCTCGCCGGCCGGGAAGCCCTCGGCGTGCAGGTAGGCGATCTCCTTGAGCTTCAGCGCGCCCTCGAGGGCCACCGGGTAGCCGACGTGCCGTCCGAGGAACAACACGGTGCGGGCGTCCTTCAGGTCGGCGGCCAGGTCGAGGACCTGCTGCTGGGCGTCCAGGACCCGCTGGATCTTGGCGGGCATCGACTCCAGCTCCCGCATGATGGCGGCGATCTCGTCGCCGTACTTGGTTCCGCGCACCTGGGCCAGGTAGAGGCCCAGCAGGTAGCAGGCGGCGACCTGGGTCAGGAAGCCCTTCGTCGAGGCGACGCCGATCTCGGGACCGGCGTGGGTGTACAGGACGGCGTCCGACTCGCGCGGGATGGTGGAGCCGTTGGTGTTGCAGATCGCGATGACCTTGGCACCCTGCTCGCGGGCGTGGCGGACGGCCATCAGCGTGTCGGCGGTCTCACCGGACTGCGAGATGGTGACGACCAGGGTGCGGCCGGTGATGATCGGGTCGCGGTAGCGGAACTCCGAGGCGATCTCGACCTCGCACGGGATGCGCGTCCAGTGCTCGATCGCGTACTTGGCGACCAGGCCGGCGTAGAACGCGGTGCCACAGGCCACGATGACGATCTTGTCGATCGTGCGGAGCTCGGCCTCACTGATGCGGACCTCGTCCAGCGTCAGGTGCCGCTCGGAGTCGAAGCGGCCCAGGAGCGTGTCCGCCACGGCCTGCGGCTGCTCGTGGATCTCCTTGCGCATGAACCAGTCGAAGCCGCCCTTCTCGGCGGCCGAGAGGTCCCAGTCGACGTGGTAGGGCCGGCCCTCGGTCGCGTTGCCGTCGAAGTCGGTGACCCGGTAGCCGTCGGCCGTCACCTCGACGACCTCGTCCTGGCCCATCTCGACGGCCTCGCGCGTGTGCTCGATGAAGGCGGCCACGTCGGAGGCGACGAACATCTCACCGTCGCCGACGCCCACGACGAGCGGGCTGTTGCGGCGGGAGGCCACCAAGGTGCCGGGCTCGGCGCTGTCGACGGCGACGAGGGTGAACGCACCCTCCAACCGACGCGAGACGAGGCGCAGCGCGTCAGCCAGGCCATGGCCGGCCTCGACCTCGCGGCCGAGCAACTGGGCGGCGACCTCGCTGTCGGTCTCGGAGGAGAACTCGATGCCCTCGGCGACCAGCTCGTCCCTCAGCGACGCGAAGTTCTCGATGATGCCGTTGTGGATCAGCGCCACACGGCCGTTGGCGGACAGGTGCGGGTGAGCGTTGGCGTCCGACGGGGCGCCGTGCGTGGCCCAACGGGTGTGCCCGATGCCGAGGTGCGCGTCCTCGATCGGGTTCGCCTGGAGTCCGTTCTCGAGGTTGACGAGCTTGCCGGCCTTCTTGGCCGAGGAGATCCCGTCGGGCCCGACCAGCGCGATGCCGGCCGAGTCATAGCCTCGGTACTCCATGCGCCGCAGGGCGTCCACGAGGACCTTCTGCGCACCTTGGGGGCCGACATAGCCGATAATTCCGCACATGGGAATCAGCGTAGCGCCCACCCAACCGTCGGCCGAAAGCCCGTTGGGCGGCGTCGACGAGTTCGGTCCGTACATCCTCGCCGACCGGAGGAAGTGGGCCGAGCTGGCCGAGCAGATGCCCGTCCACCTGACCGAGGAGAAGTTGCGACGGATCAGGTCGCGGCTCGACACCATCGACATGGCCCAAGTGCGCGACGTCTATGTCCCGCTGACGGAACTCGTGGCGCTCTACGTGGCCCAGACCGGCCTGCTCTACCGCAACACGCACGCCTACCTCGGCCTCTCGGAACGGAAGACCCCCTTCGTGATCGGGGTGGCCGGCTCCGTGGCCGTGGGCAAGTCGACGACGTCGCGCCTGCTGGTCGAGTTGCTGTCCCAGCTCCCCGGACACCCGCGCGTCGACCTGGTGACCACCGACGGCTTCCTTCTGCCCAACGCGGAACTCCAGCGCCGCGGCATCATGGAGCGCAAGGGCTTCCCCGAGAGCTACGACCGCGGCGCCCTGCTCGGGTTCGTGATGGACGTGAAGTCTGGCGTCCCCGAGGTGCACGCACCGCTGTACAGCCACCTCGTCTACGACATCGTGCCGGACGAGTTCATCACGGTGAACTCCCCCGACATCCTCATCGTCGAGGGCCTCAACGTCCTCCAGCCGGCGCGGCGGCGCAAGTCCGGCCAGTCATCGCTGGCGGTCAGTGACTTCTTCGACTTCTCCGTCTACGTGGACGCCGACGAGGAGGACCTGCGCTCCTGGTACCTGGAACGCTTCATGGGCCTGCGCGAGAGCGCCTTCCGGGATCCGCGCTCCTACTTCGCCCGCTTCGTCAACATGGACGCCGACACCGCCCGCGCCTACGCCGAGGGCATCTGGGACACCATCAACGGCCCCAACCTCGTCCAGAACATCCTCCCCACGCGGGGACGGGCGACCGTCATCCTGCGGAAAGACAGGTCCCACGACATCGAGTGGATCCGCATCCGCAAGGTGTGAGTCAGCCGGTGATGCCCAGCCGGGCCCCCCGCCAGTCCACCGGGTCGGCCAGGGCCCGGGGGTGAGCCTTCGACCGCCCTTCTTCGCGCCGGGGCGCGAGTTCGGGTGGTCGAGGAGTGCCGGTCGTCTCCGGTATGAGCCATTGGCGTCACCGCCCCGGGTGCTCCGACCGGAGGCGGCGCCTCCCCTCGGCCAGGGCCCGCTCGACCTGGCGCATGAACCCCTCCGGATCCACCCGCAGCCCCAGCACCGGGATCTCCAGCGCGATGCCGGCGACCCCGGCGATAGCGAGGTCGTTGGCCCGCAGCGCGTCCCGGACCGGTGCCAGCCCGTCCTCGTGGTGCGCCCCCTGGATCTCCACCCGGACGCCCTCGGCCTCCCAGAGGGCGTCGAGGTACACCGCGCCCTTGTCCCCGGTGCGCAGGACCTGCCGCGAAGGTTCAGGGAGGCCACGTTCCCGGCAGAGCCGGGCGAAGTCCAGCTCCCCCAGTGAGTGGGCACCGTTGCACAGGTCCTGAATGACCGCGTCCAGGAGCGCCCTCCGGTTGGACCTGCCCACCGCCTGCCAGCGCGCCAGCATCGCCGCGGCGGTGCACAGGCGCTGCTGCACCGTCATCGCCAGGATCGTCGCGGCCTCGGCGTCCGAGACCGCCCACTGGGCCGCCCGGATCGCGGCCACCTCCGGACGGGTGCGCCGCAGAGCCCCGCCGGTGGTCGGTGCACGCTCGCGCAGGCGATGGTGGCGGACTCCCTCGATGGCCCGCACCTTCGCCCGGTTGGGGACGGTGACATCGATGGAGCGCGGCTCCCAGCCCTTGAGACCGGCCGCGACGAGGGCCACGGCACCGTCGAGGACCGCGCCGCTCCCGGACTCCCACAGGGCCCGCCACCATGCGGCGCGTCCGTCGACGTCGGGTCCCAGCACGCTCACGGTGTGGTGGCCGACCCTGTGCCAGGCCCCGTGCTCGACGTGGGTCTGGACCTGCCCGCGGGTCAGGCCGGCGTCCAACAGCGCCGCGAGGGTGGTGACGCCGTCATGCGGAGCGGCGAGGTCGGCTCCGATGCTCAGCCGGCGTTGTCGTTCGCGTTGGGCTGCGCGGGCCCGGAGGGCGCGGGGCGTTGGTGTCATGCCGCGGACGATGGGCGCTCGGATGCGAGATCGAGCACCCCGAGCAAGGCGTCCACAGGATCGGCGTGATTCTCCACACGCCCTCGATCAGGTGACCGAAATCCTTGACCACCAAGACTCGTGCCCCGGCGGCAACTCGGGAGGTCAACAAGGGGCGGTCACCCAAGGAAGGACGACCACCCCCACGATGCCGATCAGAGCGCCAAGCGCTCCCGCACGACCGCGGCCAGACCCTCGGCCACCTCGGTGGCGCGCTCGGTGGTCTCCGCCTCGACCATGACCCGGACGACGGGCTCCGTGCCGGACGGACGCAGCAGGACGCGACCGCCGGCACCCAGTTCGCGGCTCGCCGCGGTCACGGCCGAGTTGACCTCGGGGTCGATGCCGGCGCGGGCCTTGTTGACGTTCTTGACGTTGATCATGACCTGCGGCAGGCGGGTCATGACCGAGCCGAGGTCGGCGAGCGTGCGTCCCGACGACACGACCTGCGCGGCCACGTGCAGGGCCGTCAGGACGCCGTCGCCGGTGGTCGCGAACTCGCTCATGATCACGTGGCCGGACTGCTCGCCGCCGAGGGTGAAGCCGTTGGCGTTCATGGATTCCAGCACGTAGCGGTCGCCCACCTTGGTCTGGTCCACCCGGATCCCGTTCGCGGTCATGGCTTGGACGAAGCCCAGGTTGCTCATGACCGTGGCCACCACGGTGTCGGAGTGCAGGGCGCCCGACTCCTTGAGCGCCAACGCCAGGATCGCGAGGATCTGGTCGCCGTCGACGACGTTGCCCGCGGCATCAACCGAGAGGCAGCGATCGGCGTCCCCGTCGAACGCGAAGCCGAGGTCGGCGCCGTGGTGGACGACCGCGGCGCGGAGACCCTCCATGTGCGTCGAACCGGCGTTCTCGTTGATGTTGGTGCCCGACGGCTCGGCGTTGATCGCGACGACCTCGGCGCCCTGCGCCGCGAAGGCCGCGGGACCCGTCATGAAGGCGGCACCGTTCGCGCAGTCGAGCACCACCTTGAGACCGTGCAGCGAACCCTCGTCGCCGAGCGAGCTCACCAGGTGGGCCACGTAGGCCTCGACGAGTTCGGGACGGTCGTACACCCGCCCGACGCGATCGCCGGTCGGCCGCTCCCACTCCTGGCCCAGGCGAGCCTCGATCACGTCCTCGAGGGTGTCATCGAGCTTGACGCCGCCGCGGGCGAAGAACTTGATGCCGTTGTCGGGCATGGGGTTGTGCGAGGCCGAGAGCATGACCCCGAGGTCGGCGTCCAGGTGGTTGACCAGGAAGGCCGCGCCGGGGGTCGGCACGACGCCGACGCGGATGACGTCGACTCCCGCCGAGGCGAGACCGGCCACGACGGCCGACTCGAGGAATTCGCCGGAGGCACGGGGATCACGCGCAACGAGGGCCACCGGACGGTGACCCTCGAAGGCCCCGGACTCGCCGAGGACGTGCGCGGCCGCCACCGAGAGCTCGAGAGCGAGCTCCGCGGTGAGGTCCACATTCGCCTTGCCCCGGACCCCATCGGTACCGAAGAGCCGTGGCACGACGATCAACGCTTGCTGTACTGAGGCGCCTTGCGGGCCTTCTTGAGACCAGCCTTCTTGCGCTCCTTGACGCGAGCGTCACGGGAGAGCAGACCGGCCTTCTTGAGCGCCGGGCGCGAGGCCTCGACGTCGATGGCGTTGAGCGCGCGCGCGATCGCGAGGCGCAGGGCACCGGCCTGGCCGGTCACGCCGCCGCCGATGATCTTCGCGATCACGTCGTACGAGCCCTCGACGGCCGCGGTCACGAACGGCTCGTTGATGGTCTGCTGGTGCAGCTTGTTGGGGAAGTACTCCTCCAGCGTGCGGCCGTTGATCTTGAACTGGCCGGTGCCGGGGACGAGGCGCGCACGGGCGATGGCCTCCTTGCGGCGGCCGGTGGCAGCGCCGGGTGCGACGACGGCGGGACGGGAGCCCGGGGTCGCGCTGGACGGGGTGGCCTCCGCGCGGTACGCGATCTCGCGGTCACCCTCCTCAAAGGGAGTGATCTCGTCGGCGAGGACGTCTTCAGTGGTGGTGTCGGTCACGATGGTTCCTTGGCTCACTGGGCGATCTGGGTGATCTCGTACGGCTGCGGCTGCTGCGCGGCGTGGGGGTGCTCGGGGCCGGAGTAGACCTTGAGCTTCTTGATGACCTGACGGCTCAACTTGTTCTTCGGCAGCATGCCCCAGACGGCGCGCTCGACGGCCTTGCGCGGGTCGGTGGCGAGCAGTTCACCGTACGGAACGGCGCTGAGGCCGCCCGGACGACCGGAGTGGCGGTAGGCCATCTTGGTGGTGGCCTTGTTGCCGGTCAGGGCGATCTTGGAGGCGTTGACGATGATGACGAAGTCGCCACCGTCTACGTGGGGAGCGAAGCTCGGCTTGTGCTTGCCACGCAGGAGCGTGGCGGCAGTGACGGCCAGGCGGCCGAGGACGACGTCGGAGGCGTCGATCACATGCCAGTTCCTGGTGATCTCACCAGGCTTGGGAGTGTACGTGGACACGCGGGTAACCCATCTGTCATCGGGGAGCTGCAGGGGCTACCGCTGGACGCCTCCCCGGACACGTCACAGCGCAACAGCGACCCAGATTACCCCGGTTCGGGCTGGCCGGTCAAAACCACAGCAGGGCGGGCGAACCCCCTTGCCCCGGGCTCAACGACAGCCCGTAGGAGACATTGGCGCAAACCTTCCCGCGGCGTCGGCACCAGTGGCAAGGTAAGCCCATGAGTTCAAGGGTGAACAACGGACAGGTTCAGGTGAACAACCCCGACGAAGTGCGCAACGTGGTGCTGGTCGGCAATGCGGGGTCGGGCAAGACGTCGCTGTTCGAGCAGTTGCTGCGGGCGCGAGTCGCCGGCTACAGGGGCGAGAAGGACGACGCCGAGCGCCTTTCCCAGCTCTACCTCGCGTCCCTCGTCACGGGCGACGTGTTCGTCAACCTCCTCGACGCCCCCGGCCACCCGGACTTCGTCGGCGAGCTCCGCGCCGGTCTCCGTGCCGCGGACGCCGCGATCTTCGTCGTGAGCGCGGCCGACGGCATCGACGGCGCGGCCCAGGCCCTGTGGGAGGAGTGCGCCGAGGCGGGACTCCCCCGCGTCATCGCCCTCACCAAGCTCGACGCCGCGCACTCCGACTTCGACACTGTCGTGGATGACCTGAAGCAGAAGTTCGGCGAGGGCGTCCTGCCCACGCACGTGCCCGTCGGGTCCGGCACCGGCATCACCGGAACCGTCGGCGTCCACTCGCGACGCTTCCGTGACTACTCCGGCGGCGGCGAGCCCGTCCTGCACGAGCAGGACGGCACCCACGACGACCTCATCGAGCCCCACCGCGGCCCGCTCATCGAGGGCCTCATCGAGGAGGCCGACGACGCCGAGCTCATGGACACCTACCTCGAGGGCGACGACCCCGGTCGGGACAAGCTGCTCGACGACCTGATGAAGGCGACGGCGGGAGCGAACCTGTTCCCCGTCGTACCGGTCGTCCAGTCGAGCGGTCTCGGGACCGAGGAGTTGCTCAGCCTCATCGAGCACGGCTTCCCGACCCCGAGCCTCCACCCGAACCCGAGCCCGGTGAAGCTGAACGGCGAGGTGCTCGACCCCGCGCCGTCCGACCCCGGCGCCCCCCTGGTCGCCCAGGTGATCCGCACGACGACGGACCCCTTCGCCGGCCGCCTGTCGATGGTTCGGATCTTCTCCGGCACGCTGCGCACCGACGACCTCGTCCACATCTCCGGCCACCGGTCGTTCTTCGAGGGCGACGAGGACGGCGCTGAGCACGACCACGACGACGAGGAGCGGATCGGCATCATCCAGGAGGCCGTGGGCACGGAACTCAAGCCCCAGTCGTCCGCCATCGCCGGTGAGATCGTGATGTTGCCCAAGCTGACCACCGCCGAGACCGGCGACACGATCTCCGCACCGGGGAACGTCGTGGTCGTGCCGAACTGGAAGATGCCGAAGGCGCTGCTCCCGCTGGCCATCAGGGCCGCCACACGCAACGACGAGGACAAGCTGTCCACCGCCCTGCAGCGCCTGGCCGTCGAGGACGCCACGGTGAAGCTCGCCCGGGGGGCGTCCGACCAGCTGGTGCTCTGGACGACCGGGCAGGCGCACGCGGACCTGCTCCTCAACCGCCTGAAGGAGCGCTACGGGGTCAACGTCCAGCAGGAGGAGGTGAAGATCGCCCTGCGCGAGACCTTCACCGCCAAGGCGACGGCGGTCGGACGCCACGTCAAGCAGTCCGGCGGGCACGGCCAGTACGCCGTCGTGAACATCGACGTCGAGCCGCTGGAGCGAGGCGCGGGCTTCGAGTTCGTCGACAAGGTGGTGGGTGGCGCGGTGCCGCGCAACTTCATCCCCTCGGTGGAGAAGGGCGTCAAGGCCCAGCTGGAGAAGGGCGTCATCGCCGGCTTCCCGATGGTGGACGTCCGCGTGACCCTCTTCGACGGCAAGGCCCACTCGGTGGACTCCTCCGACATGGCGTTCCAGATGGCGGCCGCCGCCGCGCTGAAGGAAGCCGCGATCATCGGCAGGAACGTCGCGCTCCTGGAGCCGGTCGACCTGGTCACGGTCACCGTGGGCGAGGAGCACATGGGCGCGGTCATGACCGACCTCTCCGGGCGCCGCGGCCAGGTCCAGGGCACCGACACCGACGGCCGCAAGGTCGTCATCAGGGCCGTCGTCCCCCAGCTGGAGATGTCCCGCTACGCGATCGACCTGCGCAGCCTCGCCCAGGGTGGCGGCACGTTCACCCGGGCGTTCCACGGCTACGAACTGCTGCCCCCGAACCTGGTGGAGAAGTTCGCGCGGAAGGAGTGACCGACCGCCCGACCGTTCGACCCGCGTGAGCCCGCCCTCCGGGGCGGGCTCCCGTGCCTCTCAGGCAGCGACGTCGGGGGTGGCCGACCGGATCTCGGCCACGTGCGTCCGCGGCTCGACGACGCCGCCCACACCGTGACGGCGCGGGAAGACCCACAGGCGCAGCAGCAGGTAGATGTAGAGGCCCTCCAGGCAGGCGGCCATCACGCGGGCCACCATCACGTGGACGCCGATCCAGTCGAGTAGCGACCCGAACCCCAGGATCCAGATGACGTAGTTGCTGATGATGACGAAGGTGTACTTGCCCGTCTGCTTGCCGAGGTCCCCGTGTTCCCGGAAGTTCAGCCAGCGGTTCAGGAAGAACGCGTAGATCGACGCCAGGCTGTAGCCGATGGAGAAGACGATGCCGTAGGGGAGCCTCCAGAAGTTGGTGATGACGGCCAGCAGCCCCATGTCCAGCAGGAAGGAACTGCCGTTGATCATCGCGTAGCCGATGAAGGTGGTCGGCAGGACCCGCTGCACCGCGTGCGGAAGGGCACCGCGGACGCGTGTGGTCATCTCGGCGAACCACCGAGCCGCCGCGCCGTTGCCCTCCTCGTCCCGCATGGAGGAAGAATAGGGCCTCCATGCAAGTCCGACACACCGGTTGCCGCCAGGTTGGCGAGGGGTCAGACCTGGCGCAGGAAGGCCAAGGTCCCGTCGGCGAACATCTGGACCGCGATCGCCGCGAGCAGCATGCCGGCGACGCGGGTCAGCAGGACGGTCCCCGAGTGGTGCAGGACCCGCTGGATCGCTCCCGCGAAGCGCAGGAACACCCAGACCAGCACCAGGGCGGCGACCAGCCCGAGCCCGACGGTGACGTAGCCCCACACCCCCGCCGATCGGGCCTGCTGGACGGCCAGCATCATGGCGACGATAGAGCCGGGCCCGGCCAGCAGGGGGATCCCCAGCGGCACGATCGCCACGTTGGTGCTCACGTCGGTGACCTGCCCCTCCCCCACCCCCGTGAGCAACTGCATGGCGACCAGCAGGAGCAACAGCCCGCCGGACACCTGGAGCGCCTCGATGGTGATGTGCAGGTAGTCGAGGATGAGGCGTCCGAAGATCGCGAACATCCCGATGACACCGAACGCCACCATGGACGCCCCCAGGGCGGCCCGGTTGCGCTGCCGCTGGTCCATGCGCCCGGTGAGGCCGAGGAAGACGGGCAGCAGGCCGGGCGGGTCGAGGATGACGAACAGCGTCAGGAGCGTTGAGGTGAAGAGGAAGGCGTCGACCACCTCACCACGCTACATCTTTCTGCGATGCGCTGTCAGATCCGGAAGATCGGTTGCATTCCCGCCGGAATGGCGTGAGAATCCACGATCTGCTTGCCGAACGGGAAGCACGTGACCGGGATCATCTTGACGTTGGCGATGGCCAGCGGGATGCCCACGATCGTGACCGCCTGCGCGGCTGCGGTCGTCAGATGGCCCAGCGCGAGCCAGAGCCCCCCGATGACGAACCAGAGCCCGTTCATGATGGCCGACCCGGCGCCCGCCCCGGGCTTGGACACCACGGTCTTCCCGAACGGCCACAGCGCATACGCCCCCATGCGGAACGACGCCACCCCCACCGGGATCGTGACGATGAGGAGGCAGGCCAGCAGCCCGAAGAAGAAGTAGCCCAGGGCGAGCCAGAGGCCGCCGAGGAGAAGCCAGATGACGTTCAGCAGGAACCGCATGGAGGTGCTCCTTTCCGTTCTCCCCTCACGGTACCGGGCCGGTATCCTCGGTGGGTGCCGCGCCCCGATCGTCCTCGCATCCACCGTGAGGTGGTGTCGTACGTGCGCCGTTCCGCGCGCATGAACGCGTCACAGGAGAAGGCATGGACGACGCTGGCCGAGAAGTTCGTCGTGGACGTGCCCGCCCGGGAACTCTCCACCTCCGTCCACCCCGACGCCCAGGTCGACTGGGCAACCGAGTTCGGACGCCGCGCCCCCCTCTTCGTCGAGATCGGCTCCGGACGCGGTGAGGCGCTCGTCGCGCTGGCCGAGCGGCACCCCGAGGCGGACGTCGTGGCCTTCGAGGTGTTCCAGCCCGCCGTGGCGTCCACGCTGAGCCGCATCAACCGGCACAACGTGACCAACGTCCGCGTCGTGCTGGCCAACGGCGTCGAGGGCCTGGAACACCTCTTCGGGCCCGCGAGCATCACCGAGTTGTGGACGTTCTTCCCCGACCCCTGGCACAAGCCGCGGCACCACAAGCGTCGCCTCGTCAGCCCCGAGTTCGCTGCGCTGGTCGCCTCCCGCCTCACCCCGGACGGCCTCTGGCGCCTGGCCACCGACTGGCAGGACTACGCGGACGCGATGCGTGAGGTCCTCGACGTCGCCCCCGGGCTGGTCAACATCCACGGCGGTTGGGCGCCGCGCTGGACCGAGCGTCCCCTCACCAAGTACGAGCAGCGCGGCCTGGACGCCGGGCGCGAGGTGCGCGACCTGACGTACGCCTGCGCCGACACGGCCACCGGCGAGGTCCCCACGGTGGGTGACCTGCTGTACCGGGAGCCCTTGGCCGAGCCCGCCGGGGAGATCCCGCTGTGACCACCCGGTACCGCCTCGACCTGGCCTACGACGGCCGGGACTTCCATGGTTGGGCGGCCCAGGACGGCCTGCGGACCGTCCAGGGCACCCTCGAGCACTGGATCACCACCGTGCTCCGCCTGCCCGAGCCCGTCCGCCTCACCGTGGCCGGCCGCACGGACGCCGGCGTCCATGCCCGCGGGCAGGTCGCCCACGTCGACCTCCCCGGCCCGGATGTCGCGGCCGAACTGCTCCGACGGCTGGATCGCGTGCTGCCCGAGGACCTCGTCGTGAGCCGCGTCACGGTGGCCCCGAACGGATTCGACGCGCGCTTCGCCGCGATCTGGCGCCGCTACGTGTTCCGGTTGGCCGACAGGGCACCCGACCCCCTGCAGCGCCACATGGCCGTCCGCGTGCGCGGCCCGCTCGACGTCGCCGCGATGGACGCCGGCGCCCGCTCGCTGGTGGGCCTCCACGACTTCGGGGCCTTCTGCAAGCGCCGCGAGGGGGCGACCACGATCCGCGAGATGCTCGAGTGCCACGCCGAGCGGTCCCCCGCCACCGGGCTGGTCGAGGTCACGCTGCGCGCCGACGCGTTCTGCCACTCGATGGTCCGCTCGGTGGTGGGCGCCCTGGTCGCCGTCGGCACCGGCCAGCGGGACGCCGCCTGGCTCGCGGGCCTGGTCGACCAGCCGACGCGCGCCGGGGACGTCACCGTCCTCCCCCCGCACGGCCTGGTCCTGGAGGAGGTCGGCTACCCCGCCGACGACCAGCTTTCGGCCCGCCAGGCCGAGTCCCGTGCCCGCCGCGACGAGAGGCAGCCATGACGCACTACTTCGAGACGCCCACCTCCGACGAGCGGCGCCGCACCATCGGCGTCCGCTTCTGGGACACCGACTGGACCTTCACGACGGCGGCCGGCGTGTTCTCCGGCGACGGCCTCGACCTCGGCACGGCCGTCCTGCTGCGCACGCACACCCCGGACGCCGGCGCCCGACGCATCCTCGACCTGGGCTGCGGGTACGGCGTCCTGGCGGTGGCCGCGGCATCCGCGGCGCCGGACGCGCGGGTGGACGCCGTCGACACCAACGAGCGGGCCCTCGCCCTCACCCGGCTCAACGCCGCGGCCAACGGCGTCGGCGACCGCGTACACGCGTCGCTGCCGGACGAGGCCGACCCCGAGGCCCGCTACGACGAGATCTGGTCGAATCCGCCGATCCGCATCGGCAAGGAGGCCCTCCACGCCCTGCTGTTGCACTGGCTGGCGCGGCTGGCCCCGGGCGGCGTCGCCCGGCTGGTGGTCGGCCGCAACCTGGGCGCCGACTCGCTGCAGCGCTGGCTGGGCGAGCAGGGCTACCGGTGTGACCGGACGGCGTCGGCGAAGGGATTCCGCGTGTTCGAGGTGGCACCCCTTGCGTCGGAAAGCACCTCCAACTAGCCTCGATCCATGTAAGCGCTGGGAACACCGGGGCTGGAGAGGAGTGCTCATGGGTATCGGAGACAAAATCTCGAACAAGGCCGAGGAGCTTGGCGGCAAGGTCAAGGAGACCGCCGGCGACCTGACCGACAACGAACGCCTCGAAGCCGAGGGCAAGGCCGACCAGGCCGCCGCCAAGGCGAAGCAGGCGGGCGAGAACGTCAAGGATGCCGGTCGCGACGTCGCCGAGGGTGTCAAGGACGCCTTCAAGTAACAGCACTCGTCCACCACGACGACCCAACCGGGGTGCGGGAACCACGTTCCTGCACCCCGGTTGCTTGTTGGCGGACGATTGGTCCGCGCCGTTCCCGGGGGGTTAAGGTGTCCCCGGACCCGCGTGGGGGAACTCCGGTGCAAGACCGGGACTGACCCGCAGCCGTGACATCGCCCGTTCGATGGAGTCGGAATGCCCGCCGGTGCCACGGAAACCATTCAACCCGTCGAGGCACGCGGGTGGGGACCGGTCCCAGTCGGGACCCGTCGCACCCTGGGTGCCCCAGTGAGGACCACGATGTATCGCCTCTGGAAGTTGCTCGTGATCGGGCTCGTCACGATGCTGGCGCTCACCACCGCCGCCCTCCCCGCCCACGCCACCACGGACGCCGCGCGTGCGACCGCCCGCTGGGTCGCCGCCAACCTCGAAGCCAACGAGGTCGCGAGCTTCCCGTCCTCGACGGCCGACGCCCTCATCGTCTTCGCCGCCGGCCAGGACCCGACCACCGTGGACGAGGTCGCCACCCTGCTGGAGGCGCTGCAGACCACGGGCCCTGAGTACGCGCAGGGCGCCCCCGACGGCGCGGCCAAGCTGGCGATCGCGCTGGACGCCGTGGGCGAGGACCCGCGCACCTTCCTCCCGGGCGTCGACCTCATCGACATCGTCGAGAACGGCATCGCCGAGGACGGCAGCATCGGCGAATGGCCCGGCCCGTTCGCGAGCGGCCTGGCCGCCGTGGCGCTGGACCGCGCCGGCGAGGAGGTCCCCGCGAACCTGATCGATTACCTGGTCACGTACCGCAACGCCGACGGCGGCTTCGGCTTCGCTCCCGGCGTCGCGTCGGACGCCGACAACACGGCCCTGGCCCTCCTGGCCCTCCTCGCCGCCGGCCGCACCGACCTGGCCGCCGACGCGATCGCTTGGGCGCACGACGCGCAGGCCGACGACGGCTCCTGGGACGGCTGGGTCCCCGCCAACTCGACCGCGATCCTCGGCGCCTCCCTGGCCACCGCCGGTGAGCCGGTCGACGAGGCGCTCGCCTTCGTGCTGGCCGCACAGGATGCCTCCGGCGCCTTCCTCGTGGACGGCAAGGCGGACTGGTTCCTCACCACGCAGGCCATCCTGCTCGTCGCCGGCGTCTCCTACTACGACGTCGCTTGGGACCTGACCGCGCAGCCCACCCCCTCGGCCTCCGCGACCCCGTCCGCCTCCGCGACCCCGTCCGCCTCCGCCACCCCGTCCGCGTCCGCGTCGGCGACCCCGTCCGCCTCGGCCACTCCGTCCGCCTCGGCCACCCCGGAGCCGACCGTGACCCCGGAGCCGACCGCGACCCCCGGGCCCAGCGCGTCCGCCGAGCCGACCGCGTCGGTGACCCCGGCCCCGGTGGCCACCTCCGTGGCCCAGCCGGGTGACCGCCTGCCGCAGACGGGCACCGGGACCGAGCCGTGGTTCGTCGCTGCTGCCTCGCTGCTGGCGCTGGTGGGCGCCGGCCTGCTCGTCGCCCGCCGCCACGTGACGCGATGAACCGCCTGGTCCGCGGTCTCGCCACGCTCGCGGTCGGCCTGATCGCCGCTGCCGGGGCCCTCGTGGCCCCGGGAGCGGCGACCCCGGCCGAGGCCGCGGCCTCCTGCGACGGCGTCTGGGTCGTCGTGGGCGGGCAGGGGACGGGGTGCGCCACCAGCTACAGCACCGGCAAGGTCGCACTGCAGAGCGCCGGGTTCACCGTCCGCGACAAGAGCCCCGGCTTCCTGTGCCAGATCAACGGCTATCCGTCGACCTGCACCGTCACGAACGACGCCCACTGGTCGTACTGGCAGGCCAGCCGCAACGCGGACGGGTCGTGGGGTCCGTGGCGCTACTCGAGCCTGGGCTACACCTCGACCTCGCCGAGGAAGGGCGACGCGGAGGGGTGGGCCTTCGGCTCGGGGCAGACCGGTCCCCGCCCGCCCGCCCCGCCGGCCGCTCCTGCGCCGGCTCCGACCCAGCCCCCGGCACCGGCCCCGACCCGGGCCCCCGCACCGGCGCCCACGACCCAGGCCCCCGCGCCGACCCAGGCACCCACCAGGGCCTCCACGCCTGCCCCGGCCTCCAAGGCACCGCGGGCCACGGCATCGACCACGCAGGGGGCGGCCTCGAAGGCGCCCGCCTCGCCCGCGCCCGCCGGCACCGAGGCTGTCCTCCCGGCGGACGCCCCGACCCCGGACGCTGCGCCGTCCGAGACGCCCGTCGTTGAGCCGTCGCCCGCGATCTCCTCGGCGACACAGACGGCCCAGGCCGCTCCCCCGGCGTCCGCGACCCCGGTCGGCGACAGCTCCGGGGGCACCCCGGTTGGCCTGCTCGCGACGGCGGGCATCGTCGTCGCCGGGGGTGGCGCCCTGGGTGGTTGGGCCCTCATGCGCCGGCGAGGGATCTGACGCCCTTGATGCACCCTTGGGCGTGGTGGGCGTGGGCCCTCGGCGTGGCGGCGGCGGTGTCGCTGACCACGAGCCCACTCCTGCTCGCCCTGGTGGCGCTGGCGGTCACCGCCGTCGTCCTGCTTCGCCGGACCGACTCCCCTTGGGCCCGCTCCATCGGCGCCTACTTCGCCCTGGCCGGGATCATCATCCTCATCCGGCTGTTCTTCCAGCTCGTCGTGGGCGCGGGGATGGGGTCCACCGTCCTGTTCACGCTGCCCGAGGTCGAGCTGCCGGCCTGGGCGGCCGGCATCCGCCTGGGTGGGCCGGTCAACGCGGAGGGCCTCGTGTACGCCACCTACGAGGCGCTGCGCCTCGGGGTGATGCTCCTGTGCCTGGGCGCCGCGAACGCCCTGGCCAACCCGCGTCGCGCCCTGCGCAGCGTGCCCGCCGCCCTCTACGAGGCGTCCGTGGCCATCGTCATCGCCCTGTCCGTGGCGCCCCAAGTCGTCCAGTCCGTGCAACGGGTCCGGCGGGCGCGACGCCTCCGCGGAGGCGCCTCGTCCGGCTGGCAGGCGGTCAAGGCGGTCGTCATCCCGGTGCTGGCGGACGCCATCGACCGGTCCCTGGCGCTGGCCACCAGCATGGAGGCCCGCGGTTTCGGCCGGACACGCGACCAGTCCTCACCGCACCCCCTGCTCGTCGTCGGCCTCCTCGTCGCCATGATGGCGGCGACGGTCGGCGTCTTCCTCGTGCTCGGGTCACCCGAGACGGGCCTGACCGGCGGCGTCCTCCTCGCACTCGGGGTGGTCGGCACCATCCTCGGCCTCCGGGTGAGCGGACGCCGCCTGTCGGTGACCCGCCATCGCCCCCAGTCCTGGACGCTCCGCGACACCGCCGTCGCCCTGTGCGGGCTGGCGGCGCTCACGGTCGCCGTGCTCGCGAACAGTCCCACGGTCCCGGGCGCCTTCGACGCGTTCCACCCGTCCATCGACCCCATCGCCTGGCCCGCGCTCCATCCCCTGATGCTGGTCGTCGCGGCCCTGGCCGCCGCCCCCCTGCTCCTGTCGACGGCCCCGGCGCTCGCCGTGACCCGGCCCGCCCACCAGCCTGACGCCGCCCTCGGGAGGACCCCATGATCACCTTCGACGACGTCACCATCACCTACGCGGACGCCGCCGCGCCCACCCTGCGGGGCGTGACGCTGCACATCCCCGAGGGCGACCTCGCCGTCGTCGTCGGACGCACCGGCACGGGCAAGTCGACGCTGCTCGGCGCCATCAACGGCCTGGTGCCCCACTTCACGGGCGGAACCCTGGCCGGTGATGTCTCCGTGGCCGGTCGGTCGACGCGCACCTCCCGCCCGCGCGACCTCGCGGACGTCGTGGGCTGGGTGGGGCAGGATCCCCTCGCCGGCTTCGTCACCGACACCGTCGAGGAGGAGGTCGCCTACGGCATGGAGCAACTGGGCATGGCCCCCGCGGCCATGCGCAAGCGTGTCGAGGAGACCCTCGACCTGATGGGCATCGCGGACCTGCGTCGCCGTCCCGTGGTCGACCTCTCCGGTGGACAGCAGCAGCGGGTGGCCATCGCGTCCGTGCTGGCGGCGCAGCCGCGAGTTCTGGTGCTCGACGAACCGACGTCCGCACTCGACCCGACGGCCGCCCAAGACGTGTTGTCGGCCATCACCACGCTCGTCCACGAGGTCGGCCTCACCGTCGTCCTGGCTGAGCACCGACTCGAGCGCGTGCTCCACCAGGCCGACACGCTGGTCTGGCTCCCCCAGGGCCGCGGCGACGTGGTCGTCGGGCCGCCCGCCGAGGTGCTCGTCGCCTGCGACGTCCGCCCCCCGCTGGCCCGCCTGGCCGCCGCGCTCGGCTGGGACGCCGTCCCCGGCTCGGTGCGGGACGCCCGCCGCCGGGCGCAGCGCGAGGCGATCCGGGTCACCGCCCCCTCCGATCCGCCACGTCCGGACGCCGTGCGCGCCGGCGTCCGGGACCTGCGCGTCGCGTACGGCGACACCGTCGCCGTGGACCGGGTGACGCTCGACCTGCACGGCGGGGAGGTCACCTGCCTGATGGGTCGCAACGGTGCCGGCAAGTCATCGTTGCTGTGGGCGGTTCAGGGCGGTACCCGCAGCACCGGGGACGTGGTCGTCGACGGGTGCGACCCACGCCCCCTGAAGGCCCCCGAGGCCCGCACGCTGGTGAGTCTCGTCCCCCAGACGGCCGCCGACCTGCTGTACCTGCCGCGCGTGGCGGAGGAACTTGACCAGGCCGACCGGGAGACCCGTTCGGCACCGGGAACAGCCGCTGCGATGCTCGCCCGCCTCGGCGCCGACCTGCCGCCGGACGCCGACCCGCGCGACCTCTCCGAGGGACAGCGACTGGCCCTGGTCCTCGCCCTCCAGCTGACCGCGGGCCCGGGCGTCGTGCTCCTGGACGAGCCCACCCGTGGCCTCGACTACGCCATGAAGGACCACCTCGGTGTAATCCTGGCGGACCTCGCCGCGGAGGGCCGCGCCGTCGTCGTCAGCACCCACGACGTCGAGTTCGCCGCCGGCTTCACCCAGCGGACGATCGTCATGGCCGACGGTGAGGTCATCGCTGACGGGCCAACCCGGGCGGTGCTGACGAGTTCCCCCACGTTCGCACCGCAGACAGCCAAGGTCTTCGCGCCCGTTCCGGTGCTGGTCCCCGGTGAGGTGCGGCGGTGACGACCCCGCACCGCGCCATCGGCCCACGCACCGAGTCCACCCCGGTGGACGCCGTCCACCTGGCGCCCCGCGCCGTCGCCATGCTGGCGGTGGCCTGCATCGCTGGGCTCGCGGCGTTCGCGTGGCCGTTGTTCCTGCGCCCCGACTCGGCGGTGAACCCGGTGCAGGCCCCGCTGCTGTTCGCGGCCGTGCTCCCGTTGGTGCTGGCGGTGGTGGTGTCCGAGCTGACGGGCAACGGCATGGACGTGAAGGGGCTGGCCCTCCTGGGCGTCCTGAGCGCCGTGGGAGCCGTCCTGCGCCCACTCGGGGCGGGGACGGCCGGGCTGGAGCCGATCTTCTTCCTGCTGATCATCGGCGGCCGGGTCCTCGGGCCCGGCTTCGGCTTCGCCCAGGGGGCGATCACCCTGTTCGCGTCCGCTCTGCTGACCGCCGGCGTGGGCCCTTGGCTCCCGTACCAGATGGTGGCCGCCGGGTTCGTCGGCCTGGGGGCCGGTTTGCTGCCGCGGGTCCGCGGGTGGGCGGAGATCGCCCTGCTCGGAGTGTGGGGTTTCGCGTCCGCGTTCGCGTACGGCTGGCTGTTGGACTTCGCGTTCTGGCCCTTCGGGATCGGCAACACGACGCAGTTGTCGTTCGACCCGTCCGCGAGCGCGCTGGAGAACCTGCACGTGTTCGCGCTGTACAACCTCGTCACCTCGATGGGCTGGAACCTGGGGCGCGCCCTCACCAGCGTCGTCCTGATCGTGGTCATCGCGCCGGGGCTGCTCCACATCCTGAGACGCGCGGCACGCCGAGCCGCGTTCGCACCCCGCTGACCCCGGGCGTCCGACGCCGCGCTTGCCCTGCCGGTCCCGGGGAATAGGGTGGTGACGTTCGCCGTTGGACCCAACAGGACCACCTGAGAGGATGAAGTAACGATGACGTACACCCTTCCGGAGCTCGACTACGACTACAGCGCGCTCGAGCCCCACATCTCCGCCCAGATCATGGAGCTGCACCACAGCAAGCACCACGCCACCTACGTGGCCGGCGCGAACACCGCGCTCGAGAAGCTGGCCGAGGCCCGTGAGTCCGGCAACTTCGCCGCGATCAACAAGCTCGAGAAGGACCTGGCCTTCCACCTCGGAGGCCACGTGAACCACTCCGTGTTCTGGAAGAACATGTCCCCCGACGGTGGCGGTCAGCCCGAGGGTGAGGTCGCGGCCGCGATCGACGAGTTCTTCGGCTCGTTCGAGGGGTTCCAGAAGCAGTTCAACGAGGTCGCCAACGGCATCCAGGGCTCCGGCTGGTCGATGCTGGTGTGGGACACCCTGGGCCAGCGCCTCAACATCAACCAGCTCTTCGACCAGCAGGGCAACCTGCCGGTGGGTCAGCTGCCGATCCTCCAGCTCGACATGTGGGAGCACGCGTTCTACCTGCAGTACAAGAACGTGAAGGGCGACTACGTCAAGGCTTGGTGGAACGTCGTCAACTGGACCAACGTGTCGGAGCGCCTTGCTGCCGCTCGCGCCACCCAGGTCGCCTACTGAGGTAGTTCGGCCCCCCGCCTTTCCCTGCTGGGCGGCGTCCGAATGCGGACGCCGCCCAGCGGCTTGTCCGGACGATTCGCATGGCAACCTGACGAAACCCTGAGAACTGACTTGAGAAATTCTCAGCGTGGGCACAGACTGGACCAGTACCAGCAGTCGCACGTCAGGAGTTCCTCCGTTGCCCATCTCGACCAAGCTCGTCGCAGCCGTCTCCAGCGCAGTCATGCTGGTCACCGGAGCAGGCGTCGCACTGGGAGCCACCCAGCAACTCAACGCGCCCACCGCCACCGCGGCCATCGCCCCCGTCGTCACCTCCACCGAGGTCCGCGTGTGGGCCGACAACACCACCACGGCGGTCACCCTGGGCGCCGACGCCACCGTCGCCGCCGCCATCGAGGCTGCCGGCATCACGCTCGGTGAGCACGATCGCGTCTCCCCCGGATGGTTCGCGACTCTCACGTTGGGCGACACCGTCATGGTGAGCCGCGTCTCCAAGACGCAGGAGAAGAAGTCGGTTGCGCTCGAGTTCGTGACCACCGAGGTCCAGGACGATTCGCTCCCTCGCGGCGAGCGCAAGGTCAAGACCAAGGGCGTCAACGGGGTCCGCGAGGAGGTCGTCGAGGTCGTCACCGTCGACGGGGTCGTCGAGAGCACGACCACCGTTTCCCAGACCGTCACCCAGGAGCCCGTGAACCAGGTCGTCCGAGTGGGCACCAAGGTGGCCCCGAAGGTCACGTCGCGCTCCGCCGACCGACCGGCCCCCAAGCAGACGTCGGCCCCGAAGCCGACGGCCGCACCCGAGCCGGCCCCGCAGGGCGGTGCGATCAACCTCGCCCGCGCCGACATGTGGGACCGCATCGCCCAGTGCGAGTCCGGCGGCAACTGGTCCATCAACACCGGCAACGGCTACTACGGCGGCCTGCAGTTCAACCTCGCCACGTGGCGGTCGGTCGGCGGCACGGACTTCGCGGCGTACCCGCACCAGGCATCGCGCGCCGAACAGATCACGGTCGCCAACCGCCTGTACGCCCAGCGTGGCCTGCAGCCCTGGGGCTGCGCGTAGCACTCGGGGCCCGATCGGCCCTTCGCACCTCACGACCCCGCGAGCTCCTGCTCGCGGGGTCGTTTGGCGTCCGTGATCACGATCATGTGGCGTCCGGGGCCGTTTGGCGTCCGGGGCCGTTTGGCGTCCGGCGACGGCACCGCCCCGTGAGACAGGACTGGGTGACCCCCTCTGCGCCCCGGCGTCCTCTTGTCAGATACGCCGGATCCCCCGTCCGACGCCGCTTGCTGGCGACGTTCGGAGGGGGATCCGGAGTGCGTGCATCTGGCGTCCGGACTCACCCCGCCTCGTGCGACAGGTCTGGGTGACCCCCTCTGCACCCCGGCTCTTGATCGTCGATACGCCGGATCCCCCGACTGACGCCGTTTGCTGGCGGCGTCCAGCGGGGAATCCGGGGTGCGTGCATCGCCGCCGGCCGCGCGCCCGGTCCAGAGACACGAACGCCCGGCCCCCACGGGGACCGGGCGTTCGGGAATCGCCAAAGGGCGAGGATCAGGCCTGAGCCTTCTCCCCAGCCGGGGCATCCTCAGCCGGGGCCTCGTCGGCGTCCGCAGCATCGGCCTCGTCGGACTCCGCCGTCACGGGGGTGCCCTCGTCGGTCAGCTCGATGTCCTCAGCGGCGACGTCCTCGGGATCGACGACCTCGGGGTCGACGGCCTCGGCCGAAACGACCTCGTCCTCGACAGCCTCGTCCTTGGCCGGCTTGGCGACCTTGGCGGCAGGCTTGGTGGACGCCTTGGGCGCGGCCTTCGTGCCGGACGCCTTGGCCTTGGTCTTGCGGGACTCCTCGACGGTCTCCGACACGATCTCGATGACCGCCATCGGCGCGTTGTCGCCCGAGCGGTTGCCGATCTTGGTGATGCGGGTGTAGCCACCCTCACGGTCGGCCAGCTTCGGCGCGATCTCGGTGAACAGGACGTGCACGACGCCCTTGTCCGTGATCGTCTTCAGCACGATGCGGCGGCTGTGCAGGTCGCCACGCTTGGCCTTGGTGATCATCTTCTCGGCGAGCGGGCGGACGCGCTTGGCCTTGGTCTCGGTGGTGGTGATCCGGCCGTGCTCGAAGAGCTGGCTGGCGAGGTTGGCCAGGATCATCCGCTCGTGGGTCGGGCTGCCGCCGATGCGGGGACCCTTGGTGGGCTTGGGCATGTCGTGAATCTCCTGGTTTGTCAGAACTGGTTGTCGTCGTCGTCGAAGTCGGCCTCTTCGTCGTAGCTGCCGAGGGCAGCCAGCGGGTCGAAGCCGGGAGCGCTGTCCTTCAGGGCCAGGCCCATCTCGTGGAGGCGGAGCTTGACCTCCTCGATGGACTTGCTGCCGAAGTTGCGGATGTCGAGGAGGTCCTGCTCGGAGCGGGAGACCAGCTCGGACACCGTGTGGATGCCCTCGCGCTTGAGGCAGTTGTAGCTGCGCATGGTGAGCTTCAGCTCCTCGACCGGCAGGGCGAGGTCGGCGGCGTACTGCTCATCGACCGGCGACGGGCCGATCTCGATGCCCTCGGCCTCGACGTTGAGCTCACGGGCCAGGCCGAACAGCTCGACGAGCGTCTTGCCGGCGGACGCCACGGCGTCGCGCGGGCTGATCGCCGGCTTGGTCTCGACGTCCACGATGAGGCGGTCGAAGTCGGTGCGCTGCTCGACACGGGTGGCCTCCACCTTGTAGGTGACCTTCAGCACGGGGCTGTAGATCGAGTCGACCGGGATGCGGCCGATCTCGGAGTCGGCGCTCTTGTTCTGGGCGGCGGACACGTAGCCACGTCCGCGCTCGACCACGAGCTCCATGTCGATCTTGCCGGACGCGTTGAGCGTCGCGATGTGCAACTCCGGGTTGTGGATCTCAACCCCGGACGGCGGGGCGATGTCGGCGGCGGTGACAGCGCCCGCGCCGGCCTTGCGCAGGTACATGACGACGGGCTCGTCCTCCTCGGAGGAGAGCACGAGCTGCTTCACGTTGAGGATGATCTCGGTCACGTCCTCGACGACGCCCGGTAGCGTGGTGAACTCGTGCTGGTTGCCCTCGATCTTGATGCTGGTGACCGCCGCGCCCGGGATGGACGACAGCAGCGTGCGGCGGATCGAGTTGCCCAGGGTGTAGCCGAAGCCCGGCTCGAGGGGCTCGATGACGAAGCGCGACCGGGTGTCGTTGACGACGTCCTCGGTCAGCGTCGGACGCTGTGCGATGAGCATGTTGTTCCTTCCCACCGCCCACTATTTGACGGTGTCAAGAGGGCGCGGCACCGTGCCGCACCCGATGGATGGGGAGACCACGCAAGGCGTCCGTGGGGTGGGATCACCTCACGGACGCCTCGACGGGATCACTTCGAGTAGAGCTCGACGATCAGCTGCTCGGCGACGTCGACCACGATCTGCTCGCGCGTGGGCAGCTGGTGGACCAGGATGCGCATGCGGTTCGGGCGGACCGTGAGCCACGCGGGGACGACGCGCTCGTGGTGCGTCTCGCGGGCGATGACGAACACGTCGAGGTTCAGCGACTTCGGCCTGACGTCGATGATGTCGTACGGGGTCACCCGGAAGCTCGGGACGTTGACCTTCTTGCCGTTCACCAGGAAGTGGCCGTGGACGACCAGCTGGCGGGCCTGACGACGCGTGGACGCGAAGCCGGCACGGTAGATCACGTTGTCCAGACGGGACTCGAGGATCTGCAGCAGGATCTCACCGGTCTTGCCGGACTTGCGCTGCGCCTCCTCGTAGTAACGACGGAACTGCTTCTCGAGGACGCCGTACGCGAAACGGGCCTTCTGCTTCTCGCGGAGCTGGAGCAGGTACTCCGACTCCTTGATGCGGCCGCGGCCGTGCATGCCCGGCGGGTAGGAGCGGCGCTCGAACGCCTTGTCGCCACCGACGAGG
Source organism: Propioniciclava sp. LT432 (assembly GCF_059515965.1). Taxonomy (NCBI): domain Bacteria; kingdom Bacillati; phylum Actinomycetota; class Actinomycetes; order Propionibacteriales; family Propionibacteriaceae; genus Propioniciclava; species Propioniciclava sp. LT432. The sequence continues at coordinate 42,430 of NZ_JCAKNE010000021.1, forward strand.
TCGGTACCGAGTCGACGCGACTTGCGGGTGATGGGTCCGGTGTAACGGGCCATGGTTCTTCAGTCTCTCTCTCTTCGGCTCGGGCTCAGACGCGACGGCGCTTGGGCGGACGGCAGCCGTTGTGCGGCACGGGGGTCACGTCGGAGATCGGGCCGATCTCCAGACCCAGCGCGCCCAGCGAGCGGATCGCGGTCTCACGGCCGGAGCCGGGGCCCTTGACGAAGACGTCCACGCGCTTCATGCCATGGTCCATGGCGCGGCGACCCGCGGCCTCGGCGGCCATCTGCGCGGCGAACGGAGTCGACTTGCGGGAGCCCTTGAAGCCGACGGTGCCGGCGGACGCCCACGCGATCACAGCACCGGTCGGGTCCGTGATCGAGATGATGGTGTTGTTGAACGTGCTCTTGATGTGGGCCTGCCCGGAGACGATGTTCTTCTTCTCCTTGCGGCGAACCTTGGACTTGTTCGCGGCGGCGGCCTGAGCCTTGGTGCGGCCTGCTTGTGCCATGTGTTCAGATTCTCCTGGTCTTCCTCAGGCCCGCGTCAGCGGACCTTCTTCTTGCCGGCGACAGCCTTCTTCTTGCCCTTGCGCGTACGAGCGTTGGTCTTCGTACGCTGGCCATGGACCGGGAGGCCCATGCGGTGGCGGCGGCCCTGGTAGGAGCCGATCTCGATCTTGCGACGGATGTCCGCGGCGACGGTACGACGGAGGTCACCCTCGGTCTCGTAGTTCGCCTCGATGAAGTCACGCATCGCGACGAGCTGCTCGTCGGTCAGGTCCTTCACGCGGACGTCACCGCTGATGCCGGTGGCGGCCAGGATCTCCTTGGCGCGGGTGCGACCAATGCCAAAGATGTAGGTGAGGCCGATCTCCAGACGCTTCTCGCGCGGAAGATCGACACCGATGAGACGTGCCATCAGGCGTTCCTTTCATTGTTCGACCCGAAGGCCGCGAAGGTGTGTGGCGTGCGGCGTCCCGTGCGCCTGAGCGCGGGCCCCGGCCTTCGTACCGGGGGTGGTCTCGCCAGGGCTGGCGTGCGGACCCACGATGCGGTCCGCGCCCTGACGGGTTTGCCGTCACGTTCTTGAGTTGTGTTGGAGGGGCTCCAACAGTGATCGTGTCCCTCCGGCCGTCGCAGCGGGCTGGATCAGCCCTGGCGCTGCTTGTGGCGCGGGTTCTCGCAGATCACCATCACGCGACCGTGCCGGCGGATCACCTTGCACTTGTCGCAGATCTTCTTGACGCTCGGCTGAACCTTCATCGAGCTACTTTCTTGACTCGCGCCGGGCGCAGGGGTGTCCCCGGACCCGACTGGATGGAAACTTCGAGAACGACGGTCACTTGTGGCGGTAGACGATGCGCCCGCGCGTGAGGTCGTACGGTGACAACTCCACGACGACCCGGTCACTGGGGAGGATGCGGATGTAGTGCTGCCGCATCTTGCCACTGATGGTCGCCAGAACGCGGTGCCCATTGGTCAACTCAACGCGGAACATCGCGTTGGGCAGAGCTTCGACGACGGAGCCCTCCATCTCGAGGGCGCCTTCCTTCTTGGCCATGATCTCCTAAGGGAACGCTTCGCCACCTGAGGACACAGGTGACCGACGTCCCATGCTACTCCAGAGCCCCGTGCGCTCCAAATTGCGGGCGCAGGTTACAGCACGATGCCGTCAGGGCGTCACAGCACCAGGGCGAGGATGATCACGAGGAGCAACACGACGGCGACGACGCCTCCGGCGATCACCTTGCCCATCAGGGCCGCGCTGGGCTGGCGCGCCTCCGACAACTCGCCGGGACGCCCGGTGCCCTGCTCGATGATCGCCGGCACGTCGTGGGTCGCGACGCCGGGCACGGCCTCCACCACGGGGACCACCTCACCCAGGGTCGAGGCCCCGAACAGCGTGTCCAACAAGCCCGGGTAGTCGTCGGGCGACACGTCACCCCTCTCGTACGCCACGTTGAGTCGATCGACGAGGCGGTTGCGCTCGTCGTCGGTCAAGGGCTCGCCGGGCGTGGCCCGGTACTTCGAGGATCGCGGCAGCTCGGGCATGCGCCCAGCCTACCGTCCGGGTCCGGACGCAATTCGTTGAGACTGCCGCCGAGGCGTCCGACGTGCTGGGTATCGTGTGCAGGTCCCGCGCCCGTGCCTGGTGGACAGGCGGCGCCCAGGAGTTAGGAAGTCCCAACGTGAAGCGCAACCCCGTCATCGCCGTCGCGGGCACGGTCGTCGCCCTGTCCCTCGCCCTGGCCGGCTGTGCGACCGGCTCGGCCGCGTCCCCGTCGTCGTCTGGCGGCGCCGCCCCCGCCGAGACCTACAAGGTCGGCATCAGCCAGTACGTCACCCACCCGTCCCTCGACGCCGCTCGCGACGGCTTCAAGCAGGCGCTGGCCGACGCCGGCCTGAAGGTGACCTACGACGAGAAGAACGCGCAGGCGGACGCCGCGACGAACACCGCGATCGCCACCACCTTCGCGACGTCGGACGTCGACCTGGTCCTGGCCATCGCCACGCCGAGCGCGCAGGCGACCGCCCAGGCCATCGCGGACAAGCCGATCCTGTTCACCGCCGTCACCGACCCGGTCGCCGCCAAGCTGGTCACGTCCGCGGACGCCCCGGGCGCCAACGTGACCGGCACGTCCGACATGAACCCGGTCGCCGAGCAGATCGCGCTCGTCAAGAAGCTCAAGCCCGAGGCCAAGACCGTGGGCATCGTGTACAGCTCGGGCGAGGTGAACTCCGAGGTCCAGGTCGCCGCCGCGAAGAAGGCCGCTGCGGCCGAGGGCCTCACGGTCGTCGAGAAGACCATCACCGAGACCTCCGAGGTGCAGCAGGCGGTCACCTCGCTGGGTGCGGTCGACGCGATCTACGTGCCCACCGACAACAAGGTGGTCTCCGCCATCGAGTCGGTCGTCCAGTACGCCGAGACCCAGCAGATCCCCCTCGTGGTCGGCGAGGGTGACTCGGTGAAGAAGGGCGGCATCATCACCTACGGGCTGGACTACACCAAGCTCGGCCGCCAGACCGGCGAGATGGCCGTGAAGGTCCTGAAGGGCGAGGCGAAGCCGGAGACGATGCCCGTGGAGACGCTCAAGGACCTCTCCGTCTACGTGAACAAGGCAGCCGCCCAGCGCATGGGCATCACCATCCCCGAGGACCTCCTCAAGGGTGCGGAGATCGTGGGGTGACCCATGCTGTCCGCTCTTGACCTGGGCCTGATCTATGGCCTGATGGCGCTCGGGGTGTACATCACGTTCCGCGTGCTGGACTTCCCCGACCTCACCGTCGACGGCAGCTTCACGACCGGGGCCGCCGTCACGGCGTCGCTCATCATCGCCGGCCAGTCCCCCTGGCTCGCCACGGCGGCCGGAGCCGTGGCGGGCGCCATCGCCGGGACGGTCACGGGCCTGCTGCACACCAAGGGCAGGATCAATCCGCTGCTGGCGGGCATCCTCACCCAGATCGCGCTGTACTCCATCAACCTGCGCATCATGGGGCGCGCGAACCTGCCGCTGCTGCGCACGGACACGCTGTTGTCGGGCATGCGGGACGACCGCCTGCTGGGCACCTGGACGTCCATCGCCGTGTTCGCCCTCGTCGCCCTGGTGTTCGTCCTCGTGCTGGACTGGTTCCTCAACACCGACCTGGGCCTCGCCCTGCAGGCCACGGGTGACAACGAGCGGATGATCCGCGCCCAGGGAGTCTCGACGGACAACACCAAGATCCTCGGCCTCGCGCTCTCGAACGCGCTGGTGGGTCTGGCGGGCGGCATGATCGCCCAGTACCAGGGCTTCGCCGACATCGGCATGGGCATCGGCCTCATCGTCGCCGGCCTCGCCTCGGTCATCATCGGGCAGGCGATCATTCCGGGACGCCGGTTCATCTTCGCCACGCTCGCCGTGGTCGTCGGCTCCATCGTCTACCGCATCGTGATCCAACTGGCGCTGCAGGCGGGCGCCAATCCCAACGACATGAAGCTGGTGTCGGCGTTGCTCGTCATCGCGGCGCTGCTGCTGCCCCGACTCGACGTGTTCCGTCGCCTGCGAGCGCAGCGGCGCAGGCGTCTGCTCGCCCAGGCCCAGACAGGAGAGGCCCGTGCTTGAGGTCCGCGGCCTGCGCAAGGTCTTCTTCGCCGACACCCCCAACGAGAAGGTCGCCCTCGACGGGGTGGACCTGACCCTCGCCGAGGGGGACTTCGTCACCGTCATCGGCTCCAACGGCGCCGGCAAGTCGACGCTGCTGAACGTCGTGGCCGGCGAGTTCCGTCCCGATGCCGGGAGCGTCCACATCGACGGGGTGGACGTGACCAGGTTGCCCGTCCACAAGGTGGCCCGGTGGGTCGGGCGCGTCTTCCAGGACCCGATGGCCGGCACCACGCCGCACGGCACCATCGAGCAGAACCTGGCCATGGCGTTCGCCCGCGGCAAGAGGCGCGGTCTCCGGACGGCCGTCACCCACGCCAAGCGGGAGATCTTCCGCGAGGAACTCGCCCGCCTCGAGCTGGGCCTGGAGCACCGGCTGCGCACGGACGTGGGCCTGCTGTCGGGGGGCCAGCGCCAGGCGCTGTCCTTGCTGATGGCAACCTTCAGCGGCCCGAAGCTGCTACTCTTGGACGAGCACACCGCCGCCCTCGACCCCGCCCGCGCGGCCCTGGTCACCCGCCTGACGGACGACTCCGTCAAGCGTCACGGCTTGACCACGCTGATGGTGACGCACAACATGCACCAGGCCCTGGCCATGGGCAACCGGCTGATCATGATGCACGAGGGGCGCATCATCTACGAGCTGTCCGGTGAGGACAAGGTCAAGGCGACGTCGGAGGACCTGCTGCACCAGTTCGAGAAGCTCAAGGCCGTTTCGGACCGCACTCTGCTGGCCTGACCCGCCCGCCGGATCAGAACAGCCCGACGATCCGTCCGTCCTCGGCCAGGTCCATGCGTTCGGCGGCCGGGTGCGACCCCAGTCCGGGCATGGTCTGCATCTGGCCCGACAGCACGTACACGTACCCGGCGCCAGCCGCCAGGCGCACCTCGCGGATCGGCAACATCCACCCCTTGGGCGCGCCGCGGTCGGTGGGGGTGGCCGTCGTCGACAGGTGCGTCTTGGCGACCAGGACGGGCAGTCCGCCGAAGCCGAGGTCGGTGAGCCGCTTCAGCTCGGACGCCGCGGCGGGCGCGTAGTCCACCCCCGCCGCGCCGTACACGCGGGTGGCGAGCGCGTGGAGCTTGTCGGTCAGCGACGCGTCCAGGTCGTAGGTGTAGCGCAGGCGCGTGCCCGCCTCGCACGCCTCCAGGACAGCCCGGGCCAGCGCAGTGGCCCCCGCTCCCCCGTCCGCGACGTGGGTCGACACCGCGCACCTCACGCCGCGCTGCTGGGCGAACCGCTGGACGACGGCGTGCTCGGACGGGTGGTCGTCCGGGAAGGCGTTGATCGCCACGACGGCCGGCACACCGGTGCCCGCGACGATGTCGAGGTGGTGGGCCAGGTTGGACAGTCCCGCTGCCACGTCGTCCGGGCTCTCCTGGAGCAGGTCCGGCGGCAGGGGCTTGCCGGCGACGACCGTGAATCGCCCCGAGTGCACCTTCAGGGCTCGGATGGTCACGACCACCACGGCGGCGTCCGGGACGAACCCCGACGTCCGGCACTTCACGTTGACGAACCGCTCGTAGCCCAGGTCGGCGCCGAAGCCCGCCTCCGTCACCACGATGTCGGCCCGCGACAGGCCCACCTGGTCGGCGAGGATCGAGGAGTTGCCCGTCGCGATGTTGCCGAAGGGACCACCGTGGATCAGGGCCGGCTGCCCCTCCAGGGTCTGCAGCAGGTTGGGTCGGACGGCGTCCTTCAGCAGGACGGCCATCGCCCCGGCGGCCTTGAGGTCCTCCGCCGTCACCGGGGTGCCCTCACTCGTGTAACCCACGACGATGCGGCCCAACCGCTCGCGGAGGTCGCGCACCGACGTCGACAGGGCGAGGATCGTCATGACCTCGGACGCCGCCGTGATGTCGAACCGGGCCTGCCGCGGGACACCGTCGAGCCGTCCGCCGAGGCCGACGACGATGTTGCGCAGGGCACGGTCGTTCATGTCGAGGACGCGGCCCCACGTGATGGAGTGTTGCGCGATGCCCAGGGCGTTGCCGTGCTGGAGGTGGTTGTCCACCATCGCGGACAGCAGGTTGTGGGCCGCCGTCACCGCGTGGAAGTCACCCGTGAGGTGCAGGTTCATCGTCTCCATGGGGACGATCTGCGAGCGGCCCGCACCCGCGGCCCCGCCCTTGATGCCGAACACCGGACCCAACGACGGCTGCCGCAGGACCGCAGTGGCGCGCTTGCCGAAGGTCCCCAGGCCCTGCACGAGGCCCACCACGGTGGTGGTCTTGCCCTCCCCCAGCGGGGTCGGCGTGATGGCCGTCACCACGACGTACTTGCCGGACGCCTGCCGGGCGCCCACGGCGTCCAGTTCCACTTTGGCGACGTGGCGCCCGTAGGGCTCCAGCTCGTCGGGCCTCAGCCCCAGGACGGCACCGATGTCGGCCATGGGCCGCAACACTGCGGCTTGGGCGATCTCAAGGTCAGATGGCACGTGCCCCATTCAACACCGAAGACGGACGCGGTGCGTGCGAGCCGCCTCGGAGTGAAGAGTTGCGCCCTGCCCGTCGGGGCCGGTGGCGGCGGGGCGTCAGTCCGCCAGCGGACCGAACGGGAGCCCGCGTGCGGTGAGTTCGGCCTCGCCGCCGTCCTCAGCGGTCAGCACCCAGAGGCCGTGCTCCGTGACGGTGATCGTGTGCTCCCAGTGGGCGGCCCTCGAGCCGTCCTTCGTGACGACCGTCCACTCGTCGTCGAGGGTCAGGCCGATGGACGACCCCAGGGTCACCATCGGCTCGACGGCGAGGACGAGGCCGCGCTCGATCCGAGGACCGCGCCCGGGGCGTCCGGTGTTGGGCACGTCGGGCGCCTGGTGCATCTCGGATCCGATGCCGTGCCCGGTGTAGTCCCTCAGGATGCCGTAGCGCTCGCGACGCCCACGGATGCTCTTCTCGATCGCGTGCGAGATGTCCGTGACGCGCCCACCGAGGTGGGCCGCACCGATACCCGCCCACAGCGACTCCCGCGTGACGTCGGAGAGGCGTTGGTCCTCGGCGGACAACTCCCCCACCCCGAACGTGATGGCGGCATCGCCGTGCCAGCCCTCGACGATCGCCCCGAAGTCGTACGACACGAGGTCGCCCTCCACGAGCACCCGGTCGCCGGGGATGCCGTGCACGACCTCCTCGTTGACCGAGATGCAGGCCACACCGGGGTAGGGCGGGTACCCCCACGCGGCGCCGTAGTTCAGGAATGACGAGCCGGCACCGTGGCGGGCCAGGATGTCACGGCCCAGCGCGTCCAGTTCGCCGGTGGTGATGCCCGGTGCGGCCGCCTCACGGACGGCGCGGTGCACCTCCGCGACGACGAGGCCCGCGCGGCGCATGACCCGCAGCTGGTCGGGGTTCTTGAGCTCGATGCCCCCACTCACGAGGCGCGTCCGAGCTTGGCGTCCAGGGCGTCCGTGATGCGGCGGCGCACCTCCTCGACGTCACCCATGGCGTCCACCTCGACGAGGAGGCCGCGCTCGCGGTACACGTCGAGCAGCGGCGCCGTCTCGGCGTGGTACACCTCGATGCGCTGGCTGATCGACTCGGCGTTGTCGTCCGCGCGCCCCTCGATCTCGGCGCGCTTCAGGAGCCGTTCGACGAGCTGCGTGGGCTCGGCCATCAGGGCCACGACGGCGTCCAGCTTGCGGCGGCTGCGCACGAGCTCGCCGTCCAGCGCGGACACCTGCTCCAGCGTGCGGGGATAGCCGTCCAGCAGGAAGCCGCCGCGCTTGCGGACGTCGGGGCTCGCCAGGCGCTGGAACACCATCTGGTTCGTCACCTCGTCGGGCACGAGGTTGCCCGCGGCGATGAGCGCCTCGATCTGCTTGCCCAGCGCGGTGCCGAGCTGGATGTTGTCGCGGAAGAGCTGGCCCGTGGAGATCGTGACGATCCCGTAGTGGTCAGCGATCGATCCCGCCTGCGTGCCCTTTCCCGCCCCGGGCGGGCCCATGATGAGCAATCTCACCTCAGGAATCCTTCGTAGTTGCGTTGCTGGAGTTGGCTCTGGATCTGCTTCACGGTGTCGAGGCCGACGCCGACGACGATCAGCATCGACGTTCCGCCGAACGGCATCTGCTGCGACGTCCCGAGGAACAGGAACGCCAACGACGGCATGAGCGCGATCAGGCCGAGGTAGAGCGAGCCGGGGGCGGTGAGACGGCTCAGCACGTGGGCCAGGTACTTCTCGGTCGGCTTGCCCGCCCGGATGCCCGGGATGAAGCCGCCGTACTTCTTCATGTTGTCCGCGACCTCTTCGGGATTGAAGGTGATGGCCACGTAGAAGTAGGCGAACGCGATGATCAGGACGAACATCAGGGCCGAGTACCACAGGCCCGTGCCGTTGAAGTTGGCGGCGATCCAGGAGGAGGCCGGGTTGTCCGGCGCGAACTGGGCGAACATCAGGGGCAGGTACAGCAGCGAGCTGGCGAAGATCACGGGGATGACGCCCGCCTGATTGACCTTGATCGGAATGTAGGTCGTGGACCCCCCGACCAAGCGGCGTCCCACCATGCGCTTGGCGTACTGGACCGGGATGCGGCGCTGCGCCTGCTCGACGAACACGACGCCCAGCATCACGAGGAACCCGACGAGCAGGACGGCGAGGAACGTCAGCCACCCATTCGCGTTCGGCAGCGTCAGGCCGTTCCACTGGATGGTGCCACGGGAGAGCGCGATGCCCCACAGCTGGGCCGGGAAGGCCGCCGCGATCTGGGTGAAGATCATCACGGACATGCCGTTGCCCACGCCGCGCTCGGTGATGAGCTCGCCCAGCCACATCACGATGCCCGTGCCGGCGGTCATGGTCAGGATCATGACGATGATCGGGAAGATGGTCAGGTCGTAGACCAGCGGGAGCGTGCAGCCCTGGAAGAGCTGGCCGCTGATGGCCATGGTCACGAACGCCGAGGACTGCATCACGGCGAGGACGATCGTCAGGTAGCGCGTGTACTGCGTGATCTTCTGCTGGCCGGCGCCGCCCTCCTTCTTGAGGGCCTCCAGCCGCGGGATCACCACCGTCAGCAGCTGCAGGATGATGGACGCCGTGATGTAGGGCATGATGCCGAGCGCGAAGATCGCCAGTTGCAGGAGCGCACCGCCCGAGAACAGGTTGATCATCGAGTAGAGGCCCGCCGCCGAGCCGGTCGTCGCCTGGAGGGTGCATTCCTGCACGTTCTGCATGTTGACGTTCGGCGTGGGCACGACCGAACCGAAGCGGAACACGGCCAACACCCCGAGGGTGAACAGGATCTTCCGACGCAGGTCAGGAGTCCTGAGCGCGTGGGCGAAGGCGGAGAGCATCCGGGTCCAATCATGGGAGACAGCACAAGGTGGTCAGGACCGAAGGCCCCAACCGGTCAGACTCTAGCAAGCGCGGGGCCGATGCCGCGCATCCGCCCGAACCGCCTCGGCCGTGGGCGTTCAGGCGAGGGGCTGGACCAACTCCGGCCCGTCGTTGCGGACGCTGTTGACCAGGGGCGCGACCGTGAAGGTGTCGATCTCGGGCCCCTCCGCGGCGTGCAGGAGGGGCAGCGCCTGCTGGGGATCGGTCAGGCGGGGGTCCAGCCACGCGGCCCAGTCCTCGGGCCGGACGACCATCGGCATCCGGTCGTGGATGTGGCCCAGCGCGTCCGTCGCCCGCGTGGTGATGATCGTGCAGGTGGTGAGCCACGCCGCGTGCCCGGTCAGCGCCGGGTCCTTCCAGAATTCGTAGAGGCCCGCCATCACGAACAGGTTCCCGCTCGCGGGCCGGACGAACCAGGGCTGCTTGGCCGGCTTGCCGCCCGGCCCGGTGGTGGGCGTCCACTCGTAGAAGCCGTCGGCCGGGATCAGGCACCGCCGGGCCGCGAAGGCCTTCGCGAAGGCTGGCTTGGACGCCACCGTCTCGGCCCGGGCGTTGATCATCCGGGCACCGCCCCGGGGATCCTTCGACCACGACGGGACGAGGCCCCACCTCGGGGTCACGAGCTTGCGGACGACCCGTCCCGACTCCTTGTCGAGGCGCTCCAGCACCGCCGGGACGGGATCCGTGGGCGCGGCGTTCCACGTGGGCTCGGGCTCGTCCTCGACGAGTTCGACCTGGAACGTCTCGATGAGGTCCTCGGTGCTGGCCGAGGCCGCGAACCGACCACACATGTCGTCACCCTACGTCGGGACCCGGCGCGGTGCCCCCAGCTCTTCAGGAGATGCGCGCGAACCGCTCCACGTTGCGCTTGGTGCCGGAGACGATCAACTCGTCGCCCTCGAGCACCCGCGTCTCGGGTACTGCGTAGATGAAGTCCTCCCCCGGCCGCTTCAGCCCGACCACGGTGACGTCGTAGCGCGTCCGGATGGCCGATTCGGCCAGTGTCCGGTTCCACGCGAGGGACGGCGCGTGGGTCCTGGCCATGGCGAAGCCGTCCTCGAACTCGAAGTAGTCGATCATGTGCCCGGCGACGGTGTGGGCGACCCGCTCCCCCGCGGACCGCTCCGGGAAGACGATGTGGTCGGCGCCGATGCGCCGGAGGATCTCGCCGTGCTTGCGCGAGGACGCCTTGGCCCACACCTCGGGGACGCCCTGCTCCTTCAGGGTCAACACCGTGATGATCGACGACTCCAGGTGCGCCATGCCGACGATGGCGATGGCGATGTTGTCGAGGCCGAGTTGGCGCAGCGCGTCCGAGTCGGTGGAGTCGAGGCGGACGACGTGCTGGAGGGTGTCCGCGTAGCGGTTGACCAGGTCGAGGTCGGCGTCCACGGCCAGGACGTCCATGCCCAACTGCTGCAGGCGGGCGGCGCACGCGGTGCCGAAACGGCCGAGGCCCAGCACCAGCACGGTGCCCTCGGCGGCGGGGCGTGCGCCCAGCAACTTATCCAACAAGGGGATCCTCCCGGGGGAATTCGTAGTGGCGGTGCCGGGTCGACATCGCGAGCGCGGCGGCGACGGACACCGGTCCGACGCGACCCAGGTACATGAGCCCCATGAGGACCGCCCAGGCGGCCGGGGGCAGGGTGGGGGTGAGGTTCATCGACAGACCGACGGTGCCGAACGCCGAGATGACCTCGAACGTCGTCTCCCGCAACGGCGCCGACCCGAGCGCCGACACGCCGAGGATGCCGAGGAACACCGCGGCGATCCCGAGCACGGTGACGGCGAGCGCCTGACGGGTGACCGCCGAGCTGACCTTGCGGTTGCCGAACACGGTCTTCTCATGCCCACGCACCTCCGTGGACACCGCGAGCAGCAGCACCGCGATGGTGGTGATCTTCAGGCCACCCGCCGTGCCGGCCGACCCCCCGCCGATCAGCATGAGCCCGAAGTTGATCGCGAGGGTCTCGTCCGATGCGAGCGCATAGTCGATCGAGTTGAAGCCCGCGGTGCGGGGGAAGACGGCCCCGCCCAGAGCTCCGAGCACCTTGCCGTCCATACCCTGGCCGCCGAGGGTGGCGGGGTTGTTCCACTCGTACGCGACGAACGTGAGGAAGCCGACCGCGAGGAGGATCAGGGTCCCCCACAGCGTGAGTCGCAGGTGCACCGACCAGAACGTCCGCCCCTGCTGGAGGAGCCGCCGGCCGAGTTCCAGGTAGATCGGGAAGCCGAGGCCGCCCGCCACGACCGCCAGGCAGATCGGCACGATGATGAACGGGTCGGCGTTGAAGCGGACGAGGTTGTCCGGGTACAGCGCGAACCCGGCGTTGTTGAAGGCCGAGATGGCGTGGAAGACGCCGTGGTAGGCGGCCGTCCCCCAGTCCGGCTGGTAGGCGCGCAAGCGGAGCGTCAGCAGGAGGGCGAAGACGACCTCGAACGCCAGCGCCAGCGTGACGATTCGGACGAGCATCCGCCGCAGCCCGTGGCGGGAGCGGGCGCGGGTCTCGACCAGCACCGCGTCCAGCTGGGCCAGGGAGGGGCGCCTGCGGGGTACGGAGAAGACGATCAGGCTGGCCAGCGTCATGATCCCGAGACCGCCGACCTGGATGAGGCCGAGGATGGTGAGCTCCCCGAAGGTGCTCCAGTGGCTCGCGGTGTCGACGACGGTCAGCCCCGTGATGCACAGGGCCGACATCGCGGTGAACCCGGCCTCCCAGAAGCTCGTGGGCCGTCCCGCCTCGGATGCGGCCGGCGACATGAGCAGCACCGTCCCGATGGACCAGCCGACGAGGTACGCACCGGGTGCGACACGGCCGGGGTGGGCCAACCAGCGGAGGATGCCGAGCACGGGCAGTCACGCTATACCCCGCGACCACGATCCTCCAGCGGGTTGCCGAGCCGGCGTCCCCAGCCACCCTGCCGGGACACGACGAAGGGCGCCCCCGGAGGGACGCCCTTCGTGGACTCGTTCAGATCACAGCTCGTTGGCGGTGCCGCCGGCAGCCTCGATCTTGCTCTTGGCCGACGCGGTGTAGGCGTGGGCGTCGATGTCGAACTTCACCGTGGACTCACCGGTGCCGAGGATCTTGACGAGCTTGCCCTTGCGGACGGCGCCCTTCTCGACCAGGTCGGCGACGGTGACCTTCCCGCCCTCGGGGAAGAGCTCGACCAGCTTCGCGATGTTCACGACCTGGTACTCCACCCGGAACGGGTTCTGGAAGCCACGGAGCTTCGGCAGCCGCATGTGCAGAGGCATCTGCCCGCCCTCGAACGCCGCGGGGACGTTCTTGCGCGCGCCGGTGCCCTTGGTGCCACGGCCGGCGGTCTTGCCGCCCTTGCCGGCCTCACCGCGACCCACGCGGTGCTTGTCGGTCTTGGCCCCGGGGGCCGGGCGCAGGTGGTGTGCCTTGAGCGCCATGTCAGTCAACCTCCTCGACGGAGACGAGGTGGATCACGGTGTTGACCATGCCGCGGTAGTGCGGGAGGTCCTCCCGCTCCACCACATCGCCGATCTTCCGCAGGCCGAGAGTCTTCAGGGTCTCGGCCTGGTTCTTCTTCGCGCTGTTCGCGCTCTTCACCTGGGTGACGCGGAGCGTGGCCATCAGGCTGCACCCTCCTTCCGAGCCCGCAGCAGCGCTGCCGGCGCGACGTCCTCGACGCGGAGACCGCGACGGCGGGCGACCTGCTCCGGCTCCTCGAGCTGCTGCAGGGCCTCCACCGTGGCGTGCACCACGTTGATGGCGTTGGCGCTGCCCAGCGACTTGGCGAGGACGTCGGTGATACCGGCGCACTCGAGCACGGCGCGGGCGGAACCACCGGCGATCACGCCGGTACCGGGCGAAGCCGGGCGCAGCATGACCACGCCAGCCGCCTTCTCACCCTGGACGGGGTGGGGGATGGTGCCCTGGATGCGGGGGACGCGGAAGAAGTTCTTCTTCGCCTCCTCGACACCCTTGGCGATCGCCGCGGGCACCTCCTTGGCCTTGCCGTACCCGACACCCACGGTGCCGTCACCGTCACCCACCACGACCAGCGCGGTGAAGCTGAACCGACGGCCACCCTGGACGACCTTGGCGACGCGGTTGATCGCGACGACCTTCTCCAGGTACTGGCTCTTCTCCTCACGGGCGGCGTTGTCCCGGCCGCCTCGACGATCGTCGCGGCCGCGACGCTCGCCACCGCCCTGGCCACCACGGCCACGGGCAGACGCGTTTTCGTTCGCCATTGTTTTCCTTTCCGCTTCGATCAGAATCCGAGGCCGGCCTCGCGCGCAGCATCAGCCAGCGCGGCGATCCGTCCGTGGTACTGGTTGCCGGCGCGGTCGAACACGACGGACTCGACGCCCGCCTTCTTCGCCCGCTCGGCCACGAGCGCACCGACCTGCTTGGCCTTCGCGCTCTTGTCGCCGTCCGCACCGCGCACGTCGGCCTCCATGGTGGAGGCGGACGCCAGCGTGTGGCCGGCCGTGTCGTCGATCACCTGCGCCAGGATGTGGCGCGCAGACCGGGTGACCACCAGGCGAGGACGCTCGGTGGTGCCGAAGATCTTCTTGCGGCCACGTGCCTGACGACGGAGGCGCGACTTGGTACGCGCCGCCATGCCCTTGTTGTTCACCGGGGTAGCCATCGTCACTTACCAGCCTTTCCGACCTTGCGGCGCACGCGTTCACCCGAGTAGCGAACGCCCTTGCCCTTGTAGGGCTCCGGCTTGCGGAGCTTGCGGATGTTGGCCGCGACCTCACCGACGACCTGCTTGTCGATGCCCTGCACCGAGAAGGCGGTCGGCTTCTCGACGGCGAACGTCACGCCCTCGGGGGCGTCGATGATCACCGGGTGGCTGAAGCCCAGCTGGAACTCCAGCTGCTGCGGGCCCTTGGAGATCACGCGGTAACCGACGCCGACGATCTCGAGCTTCTTCTCATAGCCCTCGGTGACACCGATGACCATGTTGTTGACCAGCGTGCGGGTCAGGCCGTGCAGCGAGCGCGACTCGCGCTCGTCGTCCGGACGGCTGACCTCGATCTGGCCCTCGTCGTTGCGCGCGATCTGGATCGGCTCGCGGACGGTCAGGGAGAGGGTGCCCTTCGGCCCCTTGACCTGGACATCCTGGCCGTCGAGGGTGACCTCGACGCCTGCCGGGATCGCGATGGGGAGCTTTCCAATACGAGACATGTTCAGCTACCTCCCCGTCACCAGACGTAGGCGAGCACTTCGCCGCCAACGCTCTTGAGGGACGCTTCCTTGTCGGTCAGCAGGCCCTGCGAAGTGGAGATGATGGCGATGCCGAGGCCACCGAGGACCTTGGGCAGCGCGTTGCTCTTCGCGTAGACCCGGAGACCGGGCTTGCTGATGCGGCGCAGGCCGGCGATGGAACGCTCGCGACCGTTGCCGTACTTCAGCGTGATCTTCAGGGTCTTGCCGACCTCGCCCTCGGCGGGCTCGACGACCTCGTAGGACGTGATGTAACCCTGCTGCTTCAGGATCTCGGCGATGCCGACCTTGATCTTGCTGTGGGGCATCGACGTCGAATCGTGGTACGCCTGATTGGCGTTGCGCAGACGCGTGAGCATGTCTGCGATCGGATCCGTCATTGTCATGGCTTGATGAGCCTCTTTCTCGCCGCGGTTTCCGCCGGGGTCTCTCCCCCGCCGGACCTACGACGTTTAGTGAATCGTGGGTTGGGAGTCGCTCACCAGGAGGACTTGATGACGCCGGGCAGCTCGCCCTTGTGCGCCAGCTCGCGGAGGCAGATGCGGCACAGCCCGAACTTGCGGTACACGGACTTGGGACGCCCGCAGCGGTTGCAACGGGTGTACGCGCGCACCTCGAACTTGGGCTTGCGGCTCTGCTTGACCTTCAGACCTGTCTTAGCCATCAGTGGGTCACCTTCTGCTCATCTGCTTCTTGATCTGGCTCTTCGAGCCGGTGAAGGCGCGACGGCGGGCCACGGCCTTCTTGGGGTCGTTCTCCGGAGCCTTGAACGGGAAGCCGAGCGCCTTGAGCAGCGCGCGCCCCTCCTCGTCGGTGGTGGCGGAGGTGACGAACGTGATGTCCATGCCGCGCACGCGATCGATCTTGTCCTGGTCGATCTCGTGGAACATGACCTGCTCGTTCAGGCCGAAGGTGTAGTTGCCCTGGCCGTCGAACTGGCGGGCCGACAGGCCGCGGAAGTCGCGGATGCGGGGCAGGGCCAGCGTCAGCAGGCGGTCGGCGAACTCCCACATGCGATCACCGCGGAGGGTGACGTGGCAGCCGATCGGCATGCCCTCACGCAGCTTGAACTGCGCGATCGACTTGCGGGCCTTGGTGACCTGCGGCTTCTGGCCGGTGATCGCAGTGAGGTCGCGGACGGCCCCGTCGATCACCTTGGAGTCACGCGCGGCCTCGCCCACACCCATGTTGACCACGATCTTGACCAGACCGGGGATCTGCATGACGTTGTCGTAGGAGAACTCGGAGTTCAGGGCGTCCCTGATCTCCTCGCGGTACTTCTTCTTCAGGCGGGGCAGTTCCTTGACAGCGGTCTCAGCCATCTCAGATCTCCTCTCCGGTGGCGCGGGCGATCCGGACGGAGCGCTCGGTGGTGTACTCGGTGCCGTCGGGACGACGCTTGGTCACCTCGACGCGCTTGTAGCCGATGCGCGTGAGCTTGGCCTTCTTGCCCGACCCGATCACCAGCTGGACGTTGCTGGCGTGGATCGGGGCCTCGGTCTCGATGATGCCGCCGGCGTTCTTGCCGCCCTGGGGGTTGGCCGGGGTGTGCTTCTTGACGAGGTTGACACCCTCGACGACGACGCGGTTCTCCTTCGGGAACACGGCGATGATCTCGCCGATCGCGCCCTTGTCGTCACCGGAGATCACCTTGACGGTGTCGCCTTTCTTCACGTGGAGCGAGTTCGCCATGTCAGATCACCTCCGGGGCCAGCGAGATGATGCGCATGTACTTCTTGTCACGCAGCTCACGGCCGACCGGGCCGAAGATGCGGGTCCCACGGGGCTCGCCGTCGTTCTTCAGGATGACGGCGGCGTTCTCGTCGAACTTGATGTAGGAGCCGTCCGGGCGACGGGTCTCCTTGGTGGTGCGGACGATGACGGCCTTGACCACATCACCCTTCTTGACGTTGCCACCGGGGATGGCGTCCTTGACCGTGGCGACGATCTTGTCGCCCAGGCCGGCGTAGCGACGCTTCGAGCCACCGAGGACACGGATGCAAAGGATTTCCTTCGCCCCCGTGTTGTCGGCGACCTTCAGTCGCGATTCCTGCTGAATCATTTCTTCTCCTCTGTTCGCCGGTTCCCACGAGGGGCCTTGCGGAACGATGTCGGATGCCACGCGCACGTGGCCCGCCGACGGTCTTCGCTGGTCGGGTTTCCAAGCCGGTGTCAGCTCGTCGTCGGCTCCGAACGGGCTCTGGAGAGGGGACCCTGAGGGCCCCCTCTCCATCAGTCGATGAGGCGTGCCGAAGCAAACCTCACCCATGCTACGGGATTACTTCGCCTTCTCCACAATTTCGAGGAGGCGCCACCGCTTGGTTGCCGAGAGCGGGCGGGTCTCCATCACCTTGACACGGTCGCCGATGCCCGCCGAGTTCTCCTCGTCGTGCGCCTTCAGCTTCAGCGTCTTGGTCATGACCTTGCCGTACAGGGCGTGCTTGACGCGCTGCTCGATGGCGACGGTGATGGTCTTGTCCATCTTGTCGCTGACGACGATGCCCTCACGCACCTTGCGTGCGTTGCGCTCAACAGTCTCACTCATGAATCAGGTGCCTTACTTCTCGAGGTCCGGGTCGGGGACGATGCCCAGGTTGCGCTCCTGGAGCACGGTGTAGACGCGGGCGATGTCCTTGCGGACCTCACGAAGGCGTCCGTGCGACTCGAGCTGGCCGGTCGCACCCTGGAAGCGGAGCGTGAACAGCTCCTCCTTCAGCTCCAGGACCTTCTTGTTCAGCTCCTCGCGGCTGAGGCCGCGCAGGTCTGCGGCGACAAGTGCCTTCGCCATCAGAGCTCACCTGCTTCCCGCTTGATGAAGCGTGCCTTGAACGGCAGCTTGTGGATGGCCAGACGCATGGCCTCGCGGGCCACGTCCTCCGGCACGCCGGCCAGCTCGAAGAGCACACGGCCCGGCTTGATGTTCGCGATCCACCACTCCGGCGAACCCTTGCCGGAACCCATGCGGGACTCGGCGGGGTGCTTGGTCATGGGGCGGTCGGGGTAGACGTTGATCCACACCTTGCCACCACGCTTGATGTGGCGGGTCATGGCGATACGAGCGGACTCGATCTGACGGTTGGTCAGGTACGAGGACTCCAGCGCCTGGATGCCGTACTCGCCGAAGGCGAGCTTGGTGCCACCCTTGGCCATGCCGTCACGCTTGGGGTGGTGCTGCTTGCGGTGCTTGACGCGACGCGGAATCAGCATGGTCACGCTCCTTCGGTGTTCGACGCCTCGGCCGGGGCCTCGGCGGCGGCTTCGGCGCGGCGGCGTCCGCCACGCTCCGGACGATCGCCCCGGGGGCCACGGTCATCGCGACGCGGGCCACGGCCCGGACGACGCTGACCGCCACCGGCGGCGGCGCGGGCGGCCTTCTGGGCGGCGCGCTCGGCGCGCGTCCCGGAGACATCACCCTTGTAGATCCAGACCTTCACGCCGATGCGGCCGAAGGTCGTGCGGGCCTCGTAGAAGCCGTAGTCGATGTCGGCGCGCAGCGTGTGCAGCGGCACGCGACCCTCGCGGTAGAACTCCGAGCGGCTCATCTCGGCGCCGCCGAGACGGCCGGAGCACTGGATCCGGATGCCCTGCGCGCCGGACCGCATCGCGGTCTGCTGCGCCTTGCGCATCGCGCGGCGGAAGGCCACGCGGGCGCCGAGCTGCTCGGCGATGCCCTGGGCGACGAGCTGCGCATCGGTCTCGGGGTTCTTGACCTCGATGATGTTCAGCTGCACCTGCTTGCCGGTCAGCTTCTCCAGCTGGGCACGCACGCGCTCCGCCTCGGCACCGTTGCGGCCGATGACGATGCCCGGACGGGCGGCCTGCAGGAAGATCGTGACGCGCTCGGAGCGACGCTCGATCTCGATACTGCTGACACCGGCCCGCTCGAGGTTCTTCGTCAGCCACTCACGGATCTTGACGTCCTCGGCGACCAGCTCGGCGTAGTTCTTGTCGGCGTACCAACGGGTCTTGTGGTCGGTCGTGATGCCCAGGCGGAAGCCATAGGGGTTGATCTTCTGTCCCATGCTCAGGCTCCCTTCGTGCCCTTGGGCTCGACGACGACGGTGATGTGCGACCCGCGCTTGTTGATCCGGCTGGCGGAGCCCTTGGCCCGCGGTCGGATGCGGCGGAGCGTCACGCCCTCGTCCACGAAGGCCTGGGAGATGAACAGGTCGTCCAGTCGCAGGCTCTCGGTGTTCTCGGCGTTGGCGGCGGCGGAGGCCACCACCTTGTAGACGGGCTCGGACGCGGCCTGCGGTGCGAACCGCAGGACGGCCAGGGCCTCGTTGACGTCCATGCCGCGGACGACGTCCACGACACGACGGACCTTGGTCGGGGACATCCGGACGTGACGCGCGATGGCGTACGAGCCCGGACGGTCCCCGAGCAGCGCAGCGCGGCGGCTGGGCCGGCTCTCGTTGTTGCTCATGTGTTGGTTTCCTCTTCTCAGACTCAGCGCCGGCGCGACTTCTTGTCGTCCTTGACGTGGCCGCGGTAGGTGCGCGTCGGGGCGAACTCGCCCAGCTTGTGACCCACCATGGCCTCGGAGACGAAGACCGGGATGTGCTTGCGACCGTCGTGCACCGCGATGGTGTGCCCGATCATGTCGGGGCTGATCATGGAGCGGCGTGACCAGGTCTTGATGACGTTCTTGGTGCCCTTCTCGTTCTGCACATCGACCTTCTTGGCCAGGTGCTCGTCGATGAAGGGACCCTTCTTCAGGCTGCGTGGCATTTCTTCCTACTCCCCGATCAGCGCTTCTTGCCGGACTTGCGGCGACGGATGATGAGCTTGGAGCTCGCCTTGTTCTTGTCGCGGGTGCGACCCTCGGGCTTGCCCCAGGGGCTGACCGGGTGACGGCCACCGGACGTACGGCCCTCGCCACCACCGTGCGGGTGGTCGATCGGGTTCATGACGACACCGCGGACGGTCGGGCGGATGCCCTTCCAGCGGTTGCGACCGGCCTTGCCCCAGTTGATGTTCGACTGCTCGGCGTTGCCGACCTCACCGACCGTCGCGCGGCAGCGCACGTCGACCATGCGCATTTCACCGGACGGCAGGCGCAGGGTGGCGAAGCGACCCTCACGGGCGACCAGCTGGACGCCCGCGCCGGCCGAACGGCCCATCTTCGCGCCGCCACCGGGGCGGAGCTCCACCGCGTGCACCGTGGTGCCCACGGGGATGTTGCGCAGCGGCAGGTTGTTGCCGGGCTTGATGTCGGCGCCCTCACCGGCCTCGACCATGGCGCCCTGCTTCAGGCCGTCGGGGGCGATGATGTAGCGCTTCGCGCCGTCGACGTAGTGCAGCAGCGCGATGCGGGCGGTGCGGTTCGGGTCGTACTCGATGTGAGCGACCTTGGCCGGAACCCCGTCCTTGTCGTACCGCTTGAAGTCGATGATGCGGTACGCCTGCTTGTGGCCACCACCGATGTGGCGGGTGGTGATGCGACCCTGGTTGTTGCGGCCACCGGTCTTCTTGATGGGGACCAGGAGCGACTTCTCAGGGGTCGAGCGGGTGATCTCGGCGAAGTCCGAGACCGACGAGCCGCGACGACCCGGGGTCGTGGGCTTGTACTTGCGAATGGCCATTGTTCTTCTCAGTCCTTCTGCCTCAGTTGCCCTGGCCGAAGATGTCGATCCGCTGGCCCTCGGCCACGGTGACGATCGCACGCTTGGTGTCGGGCCGCTTGCCCGTGCCATAGCGCAGGCGGCGGCTCTTGCCCTGGCGGTTGATGGTGTTGACCGCGGTGACCTTGACGCCGAAGACCTTCTCCACGGCGATCTTGATCTCGGTCTTGTTGGCGCTGGGGTCGACGAGGAACGTGTACTTGTTCTCGTCGAGCAGGCCGTAGCTCTTCTCGCTGACCACGGGCGCGAGCAGGATGTCGCGGTGGTCCTTGATCTTCAGGACGTTCACTTCTCGGTCTCCTCGGCAACCTCGACGGCGTCCACCTCGGAGGAGGCGGCGACGGCCTTGACGGACTTGCCCGTGGCAGGCCCGGCGACGAACGCGTCCAGCGCCGCGGTGGTGAACACCACGTCGTCAGCCACGACCACGTCGTAGGCGTTGAGCTGGTCGGGGGCGATCACGTGCACGCTGGCCACGTTGCGGAGGCTCAGCCACGCGATCTCCTCGTCGCGGGACAGGACGACCAGGACGCGCTTGCCCGACACCGTCTCCAGCGCCTGCAGCGCCGACTTGGTGGACGGCTTCTCGCCAGTCACCAGGGTGTCGATCACGTGGACGCGGCCGTCACGGGCGCGGTCGGACAGGGCCCCACGCAGGGCGGCGGCCACCATCTTCTTGGGGGTGCGCTGGGCGTACCCGTGGGGCGTCGGCCCGTGGACGATGCCACCGCCGGTCCACTGCGGGGCGCGGCGCGAACCCTGGCGGGCGCGGCCGGTGCCCTTCTGGCGCCACGGCTTCGCCCCACCGCCGCGGACCTCGCCGCGGGTCTTGGTGGAGTGCGTGCCCTGGCGAGCGGCCGCGAGCTGGGCCACCACGACCTGGTGGATCAGCGGAACGTTGGTCTGCACGCCGAACACCTCAGCGGGCAGCTCGGCCTTCTTCTTGGTGCCGATGATGGCGACACTCAGGGACTCGCTCATGCTCAGGCTCCCTTCTTGGCTGCGGTGCGCACGACGACGAGGGCGCCCTTGGGGCCGGGCACGGAGCCCTTGACCAGGATGAGCCCGCGCTCGGCGTCAACCGAGTGGATGGTGAGGTTCTGGACGGTCACCTTCTCGACGCCCATGCGGCCGGCCATCTTCATGCCCGGGAACACGCGGGAGGGGGTCGAGGACTGACCGATGGAGCCGGGCGAGCGGTGCTTGCGGTGCACACCGTGGCTGGCGCGCAGGCCGTGGAAGCCGTGGCGCTTCATGACGCCTGCGGTGCCCTTGCCCTTGGAGACGCCGGTGACGTCGATGACCTGACCGGCCTCGAACACGTCGGCGCCGACCTCCTGGCCGAGGGTGTACTCCGAGGCGTCAGCGGTGCGCAGCTCGACGAGGTGCTTGCGCGGGGTGACGCCGGCGGCCTCGAAGTGGCCCGTCTCCGGCTTGTTGATGTTCTTCGGCTTCACGGCGCCGAAGGCGAGCTGGACGGCGTTGTAGCCGTCCTTCTCCGGCGTGCGGACCTGGGTGACGACACAGGGACCGGCCTGGATCACGGTGACGGGGACGACCTTGTTGTTCTCGTCCCAGAGCTGGGTCATGCCGAGCTTGGAGCCCAGGATGCCCTTGACAGTGCGGTTGTTGTTCATGGCAGCGGACCTCACGGAAGCTTGATCTCGATGTCCACACCGGCCGGAAGGTCGAGACGCATCAGCGAGTCAACCGTCTTCGGCGTGGGGTCGAGGATGTCGATGAGCCGCTTGTGGGTGCGCATCTCGAAGTGCTCGCGGCTGTCCTTGTACTTGTGGGGCGACCGGATGACGCAGTACACGTTCTTCTCGGTCGGGAGGGGCACCGGCCCGGCGACCTGAGCGCCGGTACGCGTGACCGTGTCGACGATCTTCTTCGCCGACGTGTCGATGACCTCGTGGTCATAGGCCCGGAGTCGGATCCGGATCTTCTGTCCCGCCATGGGTTTCCTTCGTTGGTCGTGGTCGGGGGCATCACTCCCCTACCTCGCTTGGGGCTTCTCGGGTGAGAAACCCCTTGTCACTCCGACCCCCGCGGTCGGGCGTGTCGCGCCTTTCAGGCCGCACAAGCTGATCTTTTCGATGAACTTGGTTGGGCCCGGCGAGGACCGCCAGACTTGCTCGGGTTGGCTTTACCGGCGGAGCCACCTGCCCGGACACGCCGGAAGACGGCCTTGCCGCCACCGGCGTCAAAGCAACCCCGCAATGCTACGACGGAGGCCTTGTCCGGGGCAAATCTCGGGGCCACGCCGTCCACCCCGGCCGACACACGGCGGTGGGAGGATGGCCCCATGCGCGTGTTCAACTTCTCCGCCGGTCCTGCAACGCTGCCGCTCGAGGTGCTCGAGCAGGCCCAGTCCGAACTTCTCGACTGGCAGGGCTCCGGCATGTCCGTCCTCGAGGTCTCGCACCGGGGCAAGGCCTTCGTGGACGCCGCGGCCGCGGCCGAGGCATCCCTGCGGGAGGTCATGGGGATCAGCGACGACTACGCGTGCCTCTTCCTCCAGGGCGGGGCGATGGGCCAGTTCGCGGCCCTGCCCCTGAACCTGAGTTCCCCGGGCCAGACCATCGAGTTCCTGAACACGGGCGACTGGAGCACCAAGGCCATCAAGGAGGCGGGCAAGTACGCCGGCGTGCGCGTGCTGGCGGACGAGGCGGACAGCGGGTACACGCGCGTCCCCGCATCGGGTTCCTACACGGTGAGCCCCGACGCCGCCTACCTGCACTACACCCCCAACGAGACCATCCGCGGTGTGGAGTTCGACCACGTCCCCGACGCCGGTGACGTCCCGCTGGTGGCCGACATGAGTTCGACCATCCTGTCGCGCCCGGTGGACGTGTCGCGGTTCGGAGCCATCTTCGCCGGCGCCCAGAAGAACATGGGTCCGTCCGGACTGACCACGGTGGTCGTGCGCCGCGACCTGCTCGGACGCCCCCGCCCCGAGACCCCCACCGTCTGGGACTTCACCGCGCAGGCCGGGGCCGACTCGATGGTGAACACTCCCCCGGTGTTCGGCTGGTACCTGCTGGGCCTGGTGCTGGAGTGGGTCAAGGCCCACGGCGGTCTGGCCAGCATGGCCGAGCGCAACCGCGCCAAGGCGGAGTTGCTGTACGCCGCCATCGACGGCTCCGACTTCTACAGCAACCCCGTCGACCCCCCTGCCCGCTCGTGGATGAACGTTCCGTTCCTGGTCACCGACCCCGCCCTGGTGAAGCCCTTCGTAGCCGAGGCCGAGGCCGCGGGCCTGACCAACCTCGCCGGGCACCGGTCGGTCGGCGGCATGCGGGCCTCCCTCTACAACGCCATGCCGATCGAGGGCGTGCGGGCCCTGGTCGACTTCATGGCGGAGTTCGAGCGCACCCGCGGCTGACACTCCTCCTACCCCATGTAGGAGAAACCTGCTGCAACGGTCCACGCGGTAGGCGCAGGCCCTCGTCAGGCAATAGACTTGCCCTTGTCCGGCACCCGTCCGGGGTGTCGGCGGACAACACAGAGGTAGGTCCGCATGTCGGCTGAGTCCGATCAGCTCACGCTGGCCGGTGGCTTCGATCCCGCCACCGACGCCCAGTGGGAGCGAGAAGTCCTGAAGGTCCTGAACAGGGGGCGTCCCGAAGACAAGATGCTGACCGTCGAGCAGGGGCTCAAGCGCCTGACCTCGACGACACTCGACGGCATCGACGTCGCCCCCCTGTACACCGCGTCGGACGACGACGCCCCGCTGGGCCACCCGGGCGCGATGCCGTTCACCCGCGGCTCCGTCGTCCGCACCGGCGAGGCCGTGGCGTGGGGCGTCCGCCAGTACCACGAAGACCCGGACGTGGCCGTCACCCGCCACGCCATCCTGGACGACCTGGAGCGCGGCGCCACGTCCGTGTGGATCCGCGTCGACCCGGACGCGGTCGGCTTCAACTCCCTGGCGACGGTGCTCGCCGACGTCGAGGTCGACCTCGCCGCCGTGCGTGTGTTCAGCCGCACCGACCAGGCGCGCGCCGCCCAGGCGCTCCTCGACGTGATCCGGGGCTCCGGCAAGGACCTCACCCGCGTCAAGGGCAACCTCGGTATCGACCCGCTCGCGCACACCGCCCTCACCGGCGAGGAGCCCGACCTGTCCGAGCTGGCCCGTTGGGTGGCCGAGACGCAGCACAAGCTGCCGCTCGTGCAGGCGCTCAACGTGTCGGTGATGGTCCACCACAACGCCGGCGCCACGGATGTCCAGGAGTTGGCCTTCGCCGTCGCGACCGGCATCGAGTACCTGCGGGCTCTGGACGCAGCCGGGGTTCCCCCGACGCAGGCCGTCGCCCAGCTCGAGTTCCGGATGGCCGCCACCGCCGACCAGTTCGCCACCATCGCCAAGCTGCGTGCCATGCGTCGCCTGTGGGCGCGCGTGACGCAGGAGTGCGGCGTCCCGGAGTCCCGCCGCGGCGCGGGCATCCACGCGGTCACCAGCCCGCGGATGATGGCCAAGGTCGACCCCCATGTGAACCTGCTCCGCACGACGATCGCCACGTTCGGCGCCGCCGCGGGCGGGGCGGACGCCATCACCGTGTACCCGTTCGACCACGCCGCCGGGTTGCCGACGCCGTTCTCGCGACGCATCGCCCGCAACATCCAGGTCATCGCCGCTGAGGAGAGCCACCTGGGCCGCGTGCAGGATCCGGCGGGAGGCTCGTGGTACGTCGAGGCCCTCACCGACGACCTCGCCAAGGCCGCCTGGGCGCAGGTCCAGGAGATCGAGGCGGCCGGCGGCATGGCCGCGGCGCTGGCGTCCGGTGAGGTCGCCCGTCGCATCGACGCCGTGAACGCCGAGCGCGCCACCCAACTGGCCCACCGCACGATCGAGCTGACCGGCGTGAGCATGTTTCCGCTGGCCGGCGAGAAGCCCTACGAGGCCAAGCCCCGCCCCGAGGCCCCCGAGTACGGAGGTCTGAAGCAGATCCGTGACGCGGAGGTCTTCGAGGGGCTCCGCGACCGCGCCTGGGCCCACGAGGCGTCCACCGGGTCGGCCCCCGACGTGCTGCTCGCCTGCCTGGGCGCCCAGCGCGACTTCGGTGCACGGCAGGGCTTCGCCTCCAACGTGCTCCTGGTCGGCGGCATCGACGCCACCCAGAGCCACGGCGGCACGCCCGAGGAGATCGCCGGCAAGGCGTCCGAGCAGGGCCAGAAGGTGGCCGTGCTCGCCAGCTCCGCGAAGGTCTACGCCGAGCAGGCCGTGGCTGTCGCACGGGCGTTGAAGGACGCCGGCGTGCAGAAGGTCTACCTGGCCGGACAGCTGAAGGAGGCCGGGGAGGTTCCCGAGGGCCTGTTCGACGGCACCCTCGCGATGGGCATGGACGTCGTGAAGTTCCTTGAATCCGTCTTCGAGACCCTGGGAGTGGCCCGATGATCCCCCGCTTCGATTCCGTCGACCTCGGCGACGGCCGGCCGTCCGAGTCCGCCGCCCAGGCGTACGCGGACGCGCTGGCCGCGGCCGGGGCGTCCGACGCCGTCTGGGAGACCCCCGAGCTGATCGGCGTCAAGCCGTTGCTCGGCGAGGCCGACCTGGCGGGCCTGGACTTCCTGGACACCCGCCCCGGCATCCCGCCGTTCCTGCGTGGCCCGTACTCGACGATGTACGTGAACCGGCCGTGGACGATCCGGCAGTACGCCGGCTTCTCCACCGCCGCCGAGTCCAACGCGTTCTACCGCCGCAACCTGGCCGCCGGCCAGAAGGGCCTCTCGATCGCGTTCGACCTGGCGACCCACCGCGGCTACGACTCCGACCACCCGCGCGTGGCCGGCGACGTGGGCATGGCGGGCGTCGCCGTGGACTCGATCCTCGACATGCGCCAGTTGTTCGAGGGCATCCCGCTGGACCAGATGTCGGTGTCCATGACCATGAACGGCGCGGTGCTGCCGATCCTGGCGTTCTACGTGGTCGCCGCCGAGGAGCAGGGCGTCAAGCCCGAGCAGCTCGCGGGGACCATCCAGAACGACATCCTCAAGGAGTTCATGGTCCGCAACACCTACATCTACCCGCCGACGCCGTCGATGCGGATCATCTCCGACATCTTCGCGTTCACCTCCGCGAACATGCCGAAGTTCAACTCGATCTCGATCTCCGGCTACCACATGCAGGAGGCGGGCGCGACGGCCGACATCGAGATGGCCTACACGCTGGCCGACGGCATCGAGTACATCCGTGCGGGCCAGGAGGTGGGCCTGGAGGTCGACCAGTTCGCTCCACGACTGTCGTTCTTCTGGGCCATCGGCATGAACTTCTTCACCGAGGTGGCCAAGATGCGTGCCGCGCGCATGCTCTGGGCCCGGCTGGTGAAGGACGCCGGCGCGAAGAACCCCAAGTCGATGTCGCTGCGCACGCACAGCCAGACGTCGGGCTGGTCCCTCACCGCCCAGGACGTGTTCAACAACGTGACCCGCACCGCGCTGGAGGCCATGGCCGCCACGCAGGGCCACACGCAGTCGCTGCACACGAACGCGCTGGACGAGGCCATCGCCCTGCCGACCGACTTCTCCGCCCGCATCGCCCGCAACACCCAGCTGTTCATCCAGCAGGAGTCGGGCACCGTGCGCCCGATCGACCCGTGGGGTGGCTCGGCCTACGTGGAGCGCCTGACGGCCGACCTGGCCGCGAAGGCGTGGGCACTGATCCAGGAGGTCGAGCAGGCCGGCGGCATGGCCAAGGCCATCGAGGCCGGCATCCCGAAGATGCGCATCGAGGAGGCGGCAGCCCGCACCCAGGCCCGCATCGACTCCGGCCGCCAGCCCGTCATCGGCGTGAACAAGTACACGCTGGACGAGGAGGAGGGCATCGAGGTCCTGAAGGTCGACAACGCCCAGGTGCGCGCCGAGCAGGTCGCCAAGCTCGCGAAGCTCCGTGAGACGCGCGACGAGGCGGTCACGCAGGAGGCACTGCGGAAGCTGACCTGGGCCGCGGGCAACCCCGACCCGACCGACCCCGAGCGCAACCTGCTCAAGCTCGCCATCGACGCCGCGCGTGCGATGGCGTCCCTCGGCGAGATCTCGGACGCCCTGGAGTCGGAGTTCGGGCGCTACACCGCGCAGATCCGTACGATCAGCGGGGTGTACAACAAGGAGTCGGGCGCGACGGTCGCAACCGAGGCCACCAAGGCGCTGGTGGAGAAGTTCGAGGAGCTGGAGGGACGCCGTCCGCGCATCCTGGTCGCCAAGATGGGCCAGGACGGGCACGACCGCGGCCAGAAGGTGATCTCGACGGCGTACGCCGACCTCGGCTTCGACGTGGACGTGGGCCCGCTGTTCCAGACGCCGGAGGAGGTCGCCCGCCAGGCGGTCGAGGCGGACGTGCACGTGGTGGGCGTGAGCTCGCTGGCGGCCGGCCACCTCACCCTCGTCCCGGCCCTGCGGGCCGAGCTCGACAAGCTCGGACGTGACGACCTGATGATCATCGTCGGTGGCGTCATCCCCAGCCAGGACTTCGACGAGCTTCGTGAGCACGGTGCGGATGCGATCTACCCGCCCGGCACGAAGATCCCGGAGTCCGCGCAGGAGCTGCTCGAGATCCTCATCAAGCGTCTGGAGGAGACCCAGTAATGCGGCAAGCACTGGACCCGGCGGCCCTGGCAGACCAGGTTGTCGCCGGGTCTCGTGCTCACGTGGCCCGTGCGCTGACGCTGGTGGAGTCGAGCAGGCCCGACCACCGCGCGCGAGCCCGTGAGCTCCTGGCCCTCCTCCGTCCCCACACGGGCGACGCCGTCCGCGTCGGCGTCTCGGGGGTGCCCGGGGCCGGCAAGTCGACCTTCATCAACGCGATGGGCACCCGGCTCATCGAGCGCGGCCACAAGGTGGCCGTCCTGGCCGTCGACCCGTCGTCGTCCCGGTCGGGCGGGTCGGTGCTCGGCGACCGGACGCGCATGGCCGACCTGGCCGTCACGGACAACGCGTTCATCCGGCCCTCCCCCTCCGGAAACCACCTCGGCGGCGTCGCCCGAGCCACCCGCGAGGGCATGCTCATCATGGAGGCGGCCGGCTTCGACACGATCATCGTGGAGACGGTCGGCGTCGGGCAGTCCGAGGTGGCCGTCGCCGGGATGGTCGACACCTTCCTGCTCCTGATGATCGCGCGCACGGGCGACCAACTGCAGGGCATCAAGCGCGGCATCCTGGAGATGGCCGACGTCATCACCGTCAACAAGGCCGACGGTGACGGGCTCACCGAGGCCCGGGTCGCCGCGCGGGAGCTCACCATTGCCATGCGGCTGATCAAGCCCGAGGGCGAGCGCCGGACGCCGGTGCTCACGTCGTCGTCCTACACCGGCGACGGCCTGGACGAGGTCTGGCAGGCGGTGCTCGACCACCGGGCCCGCCTGGCATCGGAGGGCCACCTCGACGAACGCCGGGCCGCCCAGCAGCAGGAGTGGATGTGGGCGCTGGTCCGCGACGAGCTCTCCACGGCGCTGCTGCGCAGCGCGTCCGTCAAGAGGATCCGGAAGGGGTTGGAACAGAGGGTGGGGGCCGGCGAACTCTCGGCCCTGGAGGCCAGCCAGGAGATCCTGGACGCCTTCACCCACGACTTGGCCGAATCCGGCTGGCAGCTCTAGGGGCTTCGCTTCGGACCCGGAGCACTCTCTCCCAGGACTGTACGAGTGATGCACACCTGCATCACTCGTACAGGTCGCTGAACCTCACCCAGCGGCCGCCACAGACCTGACCGTCCACGTCACCGACGGCTTGGGCGCCTTGCCGCAGGAATCGGGGACCTCCTCCCCCACGGCCTGCTCGGGCACGAGTTCCCACGTCCGGCCGTCGACGTGTTGGACGGTGACGCTGTCGCCCCCACCCATCACCGTCAGGGCCGCCGGGTCGACGACGCCCTCGTGGGCGCGGACCCACGACGCAGCCGCCTGCTCCGGTGGCGAGAGGTGGGTGATGCCACGGTCGTGGCGCTCGTCGAGCGTTCCGATCGCCAACTGGCCGGACGCCGCGGCGTCCAGCACGTGCACGCCCAGCTCGGGGGTCAACCGGGCCAGCATCTGCCCCAGCGGAAGGATGATCCCGGTCGGCGCGAAGCGGTGCCCGCCAGTGTGGGAGCACTCCCAGACCTGGCCGGGGCGCCGGCCCGCGACCGCGTGGGCGACCGGACGCCCCTTGAGCGCGCAGCAGACGTCGCGCTTGGAGTTCGCGCAGACCAACAGCACGGGGGCCTCGGCGGGCCGCAGCCACGGGCAGGCCTCGAGCGCGGCGTCCGCACCGCCGGCGGACAGCTCGTGCCACGGCAGTGCCTCGAGGAGAGCCGGGTCGTCGATCCTGCCCGACAGCAACCACGGCCGTCCGGCCAGGGCGCCGGCCACGAAGACCTGGCGCGTCGCCACGCCGCTGCGGTCGCGGTGCGCCCCCGGGGTGCGGATGAGCAGGACCCGGCCCCCCGCACCGGCCGAGGCCTCGGCGAGGCGCGCCCCCAGCCGCGGGTCCAGGTGGGACTGCGTCAGCGCGTCCCGCCCCCAGGGGCCGGCCTGCTCGACAGCCACCCAGAAACTCGCGCGAGTGGCGCTCCCCCAAGCGGGCAGGGAGTCCCAGAGCGAGGAGCAGGCACGCGTGTCCTTGGTCGGCTGGTCCATGGACCCAACCTACTCGTTGGCCTCAGGGCCGGCCGGTCACCGCGGCATGCGCCGCCACACCGGCCGTGGCACGAAGGGCGCCACGGAGAACAGAGCACGCAGCTGCCACGGAATCCAGAGGACCGGGGATCCTCCCTTGGCGAGGCGCTCGACCACGGCGTCCGCGACCTGGGCGGGCGTGGAGCTGAACGGGGCCGGGTCCATGCCGTGGGTCATCCGGCCGATGACGAACCCCGGGCGCGCGATGACCAGGTCGACGCCGGAACCGTGGAGAGCGTCGGCGAGACCGGACGCGAAGCCGTCCAGCCCCGCCTTCGCCGAGCCGTAGACGTAATTCGCCCGCCGGACGCGCACGCCGGCGACCGAGCTGAACGCGACGATGCGACCGCGATGACGGGGACGCAGCACATCGGCGAGCACAGTGAGGAGCGCCGCTTGGGCGACGAAGTCGGTGTGCAGGATGCGGGTGACCTCGGTCTCGTCGTGCTCCGCCACGCCCTGGTCGCCCAGGACCCCGAAGGCGAGCACCGCGGTGTCGATCTCACCGAAACGGGCCTCGATGTCCGCGACGACGGCGCGGTGCCGGCTGGTGTCGTCGGCCTCGAAGTCCACGACCTCGACCCGGGGAGCCCCGGCGGCGCGCACCTGCTCCACCGCACCCGCGGCGTCCGACTGCGGCCGGACGGCCAACACCACGACGGACGCGCTGGGCGCGAGCCGCTCGGCGATGGCCACCCCGATCTCGGAGCGGCCACCGAAGATGACGACGACGTCGCCGGCTCCCCGGCTCACAGGACGGCGCGCAGCGCCCGCAGGCGGGTCAGCGAGGAGTCGCGGCCCAGGATCTCCATCGACTCGAACAGCGGCGGCGACACGCGCGAGCCGGTGATGCCGACGCGCGCCGGGCCGAACGCGAACTTGGCCTTGATGCCCAGGTCGTCCACGAGGCGCGCACGCAGGGCGGCCTGGATGGCCTCGGCGTCCCACGTCGGAAGCCCCTCCAAGACGGCCAGAGAGGCGTCGAGGATGCCCGCCGCGTTGTCGGGCAGCCTGTCCACCGAGTCGGCGTCGAGTTCGAGCTCGTCGTCGGGCGTGAGGAGGAACTGCACCTTCTCCAGCGCCTCGCCCAGCAGGACGAGGCGCTCCTGGATCAGCGGGGTGGCCGCGCGCAGGGTCGCCGCGTCGGCGTCCGACACCTCGGTGCCGGTGAAGCGGAGGTGCTCGACGATCCGGTCGGCCAGGTCGTCCGAGGACAAGGAACGGATGTAGTGCCCGTTCAGCCAGTTGAGCTTGTCGAGGTCGAAGACCGGGCCCACCGTGTTGACCTTGGCCCAGTCGAAGGCCGCCACGAAGTCCTCGAACGACTGGACCTCCCCCTCGTCGTCGCCGGCGTACCCGAGCAGCTGCAGGAAGTTCACCAGCGCCTCGGGCAGGTAGCCCTGTTCCCGGAACCACATCAGCCGCGCGGCCGGGTTCTTGCGCTTGGAGATCTTGCTCTTGTCGGTGTTGCGCAGCAACGGCATGTGGGCGAACGCCGGGACGTCCCAGCCGAGCCACTGGTACAGCAGCACGTGCTTGGGCGTGGAGCTGATCCACTCCTCCCCCCGGACGACGTGGGTGATGTTCATGAGGTGGTCGTCGACCACGACGGCCAAGTGGTAGGTCGGGAAGCCGTCCGTCTTGAGGATCACCTGGTCGTCCGGCACGGGCGCGGCCACCGGACCCCGGATGAGGTCCTCGAAAGTGGTTTCCACGTCGTCGGGGATGAGCATGCGGACGACCGGCGTCTCGCTGAAGCCGGGCAGGGCCGCCCGCTCCTCGCGGGTCAATCCGAGGCAGAGGCGGTCGTACCCCGTGACGGCCTGCTTGGACGCCTGCTGCTCGGCCCGCATCGCGGCCAGTCGATCCGAGGAGCACCAGCAGTGGTAGGCGTGCCCGGAATCGATCAGCTGGTCGACGTAGGGCCGGTAGGTGTCGAGGCGCTCGGACTGCCGGTACGGGGCGTACGGGCCGCCGACGTCGGGGCCCTCGTCCCAGACGAGGTCGAGCCAGCGAAGCGTGTCGAAGATCTGCTGCTCAGACTCGGCGATGTAGCGGGCGTTGTCGGTGTCCTCGATGCGGAGGACGAACTGTCCCCCCGTCTTGCGGGCCCACGCCAAGTTGAACAGCGACATGTAGGCCGTCCCGACATGCGGGTCACCGGTCGGGGACGGCGCCACGCGCAGGCGCGCGGGCTGGAGAGCGGCATCAGTCATGGTGCGGTCCAGACTATCGTTTCGGCCGTGACCTCCCGACTCGCGCCGTACACCGTCCCCGACCTGACGGGGCGCACCGCCCTGGTGACCGGGGGGTCCAGTGGCATCGGGCTGGAGACCGCCCGAGCCCTGGCCGCGGCCGGAGCGACCGTGGTGCTCACGTCCCGCACGCTCGCCCGCGCAACGGACGCCGCGGACGCCGTTGGCGGCCGCCCCGAGGTGCTGGACACGTCCTCGTTCGCGTCCGTGGAGGGGCTGGTCGAACGCTGGGGCAGCCGTGGGCTCGACATCCTGGTGCTCAACGCCGGAATCGCCGCCCCACTGCGCCGGACGGACAGCGTCGACGGCCACGAGTTGACGCTGGCCACCAACATCCTGGGGCACATCCGCCTGGCCCATGGGTTGCGGACGGCCCTGCGCGCCGCGTCCGGTCGCGTGGTGACCGTCGGTTCGGTCGCAGCACTGGCGGCGGACGGCACGCCGCGTGACCTGGAACTGAGAAGGCGCTGGGCCCGCGGCCCGGCCTATGCCCGCAGCAAGCTCGCCTGCATCATGTTCGGCCTCGAACTGCCCGGACGCACCGGCATCGCCGCGACCCCCGCCCACCCGGGCTGGGCGACGACCCCGTTCTTCGGGTCCGCGGGTCCCATGCAGGTGCTGGCCCCCGTCGGGCGCGCCCTGCGGATCGGGCAGGACGCGGCGGACGGAGCGCAGCCCCTGGTGGCGGCGGCCCTGGGCGCGACGTTCGACCGCGACACGGGCTACATCGGCCCCCGCCGGGGTCTGGCTGGTTCCCCCGGCCCTGCCACAGTGCCCCGCCCGGCGCGCGAGGCGTCCGTCAGGGAGGCCTGGTGGCACGCCCTGTGCGCCCTGGCAGGCGTCCCTCAGGACTGGCGGTAACGGCCGCGCTCGTGCACGAGCGGCCGGCCCTCACCAAGGCGCACGTGCTCGATCGCGCCGACGACCTCACGCGACCAGCCGATGCCGCGGGTCGACTCAACACGGACGCCGGCCCACGAGTGGCCGGGCATGATGGGCCCCCAGTCGGTGTCCTCGAAGCCTTCCCGGAAGAGCCCCCCGGGCGCCGGTGCGAGCCCGGCGAAGGCGTCGGCCAGACCCTGCTCTCCGGGCTCGAGGAGCACGACGGTGAAGGTCTCGTCCAGCGCGTGGGCGAAGTCGGAATCCGGGTCGACCAGCCCGATCACACGGGCGGGCTCGCCCAGGGCGACGAGCATGGAGGAGACGGTGAGGCCCGCGCGTCCGGCTCCGGCACCGGTGAGCCAGAGCGTGACGGTCGGGGAGAGCCGCCCTCGCAGGCGTCGTGCGGCGTCGCGCTGCTCGGGCGGCGTGGCGAACGGGTGCTCGGAATGGATGGTCACCCTCCCACCTTAGGTCTTGGGTCCGAAGACGACATCAGGGGGCACCGGCGAACCGGTGCCCCCTGATGAGGGGAATCAGCTGAGGGTCACACGCGCGAGGCGCCCTCGGTGGAGCGGGCAGCCGCGACGGACTGGCCACCGACCTTGTTGAGGGCCCAGCCCAGGACGAGCAGGGTGGCACCGACACCGATGGCGAACAGCGAGACACCGTAGGCCAGGACGGAGGTGAACAGCGACGCACGGAGGAACGAACCGTTCATGACGGTGGTGCGCTGCTTGGTGAGCTCCTCGGCCTTGGCGGTGTCGCCGGCGTTCCGGGCCTTGGTGGCCTCGGCGCCGAGCTCGGCGTAGGTGAGGCCGTTGCTGCCCTTGAGGGCGTGCTTGTTGATGATGTCGGCCTGCGCGAGCGCGGCGAGCGGGTTGTTGACGGCGGCCCCCGGCAGGAAGGCGTCACTCGGCGTGGTGATGCGCTCGTCGTTCAGCTGCGCGGTGATCACACCCCACGTGACGGCACCGGTGAGGACGAACAGGATACCCATGACCAGTGAGACGAGACCGGCGGTCTTCAGGGGCTTGAGGTTCATTGGAGTTGCTCCCTTCGAGCACTTGCTGTGGTGGCTCATCCCTGAGCCTCTGACCAATGAAAAGTTTACTACTACCTGTCGTAGCAGAGCAACTTTTACCCGGGGGGGGTATGTCTCGAAACGGTAACAGGCCCGTACCCCCATCAGGGGACACGGGCCTGTTGAGCCTGGCGTGGGCCTAGATCACTTGAGGATCTTGGTCACGTTGCCGGCGCCGACGGTGCGGCCACCCTCACGGATGGCGAACTTCAGCGCCTCCTCCATGGCGATCGGCTTGTTGAGGTGCACGGTCATGCCGGTGTTGTCACCGGGCATGACCATCTCGGTGCCCTCGGGCAGCTGGACGACACCAGTCACGTCCGTGGTGCGGAAGTAGAACTGGGGGCTGTAGTTCGAGAAGAACGGCTTGTGGCGGCCCCCCTCCTCCTTGTTCAGGATGTAGACCTGAGCCTCGAAGTCGGTGTGCGGGGTGACCGAACCCGGCTTGCAGACGACCATGCCGCGCTCGACGTCGTCCTTCTTGGTACCGCGGAGCAGCAGGCCGACGTTCTCGCCCGCGCGACCCTCGTCGAGGATCTTGCGGAACATCTCGACACCGGTGATGGTCGAGGTTTGCTTCTGCTCGCGGATGCCGATGATGTCGACGGTCTCGCCGGTGCGGACGATGCCGCGCTCGATACGACCGGTGATGACGGTGCCACGACCGGTGATCGTGAAGACGTCCTCAACGGGCATCAGGAAGGGCTTCTCGGTGTCGCGCTCGGGCTGCGGGATGTACTCGTCCACCGCGTCCATGAGCTCGAGGATGGTGTTGCCCCACTTCTCGTCGCCGTTCAGCGCCGGGAAGGCCGCGACGCGGACGATCGGCAGGTTGTCGCCGTCGAACTCCTGCGAGGAGAGCAGCTCACGGAGCTCCATCTCGACGAGCTCGATGAGCTCCTCGTCGTCGACCATGTCGCACTTGTTCAGCGCGACGACGATCGCCGGCACGCCGACCTGGCGGGCGAGCAGGATGTGCTCACGGGTCTGCGCCATCGGGCCGTCGGTGGCGGCGACCACGAGAATCGCGCCGTCCATCTGGGCCGCACCGGTGATCATGTTCTTCACGTAGTCGGCGTGACCGGGGCAGTCGACGTGCGCGTAGTGGCGCTTCTCGGTCTGGTACTCGACGTGCGCGATGGAGATCGTGATACCGCGCTGGCGCTCCTCGGGGGCCTTGTCGATCTGATCGAAGGCGGACACGGCGTTGAGGTCCGGGTACTTGTCGTGGAGCACCTTCGTGATCGCCGCCGTGAGCGTGGTCTTGCCGTGGTCGACGTGCCCGATGGTGCCGATGTTGCAGTGCGGCTTGGTCCGCTCAAACTTGGCCTTTGCCACTTGTGGCTCCTCCTGGGATCTTCCGCCACGCGTTCGCGGGGCGTGCTTTTCGCCCCGCAGGTTG
This sequence comes from Propioniciclava sp. LT432, assembly GCF_059515965.1. Classification (NCBI taxonomy): domain Bacteria; kingdom Bacillati; phylum Actinomycetota; class Actinomycetes; order Propionibacteriales; family Propionibacteriaceae; genus Propioniciclava; species Propioniciclava sp. LT432. The sequence continues at coordinate 78,010 of NZ_JCAKNE010000021.1, forward strand.
CGAGGCAAGTTCTAAGGCTGCGCCGCCCGGGCGAACACCCACGCGACAACCTTTCCAATCGTATCGTTCGGAGCCCCCCAGTCAAACTCGGTCACGACTGGTTGCTGCGCGCGACGTCCGGCGTCCGCCCCGGGCTCGCTGCGCCGGGACGCCGACGGCCCCGCAACCGATCAGGTTGCGGGGCCGGCGGGTTGTCACAGGGACCGCGGCGTCACTCGTTGCTGCCGCCGCGACCCTTCTCGATGATCTCCTCGGCCACCGACTTCGGCACCTCACCGTAGGAGTGGAACTCCATGGAGTACGACGCCTGGCCGGAGGTCTTCGACCGCAGGTCGCCGACGTAGCCGAACATCTCCGACAGCGGGACGAGCGCGCGGACGACCTGGTTGCCGTGCGCCTCCTCCATGCCCTGGACATGGCCACGGCGGGAGTTGATGTCACCGATCACGGTGCCGAGGTAGTCGTCCGGCGTGGTGACCTCGACGGCCATCAGCGGCTCCAGCAGGGCCGGGTCGGCCTTGCGCGCGGCCTCCTTGAAGACCATCGAGCCGGCGATCTTGAACGCGAGTTCGGAGGAGTCGACGTCGTGGTAGGCGCCATCCATCAGCGTGACCTTGATGTCCTCGACCGGGTAGCCGGCGAGCGGGCCGAAGGCCATGGCCTCCTGGATGCCCTGGTCCACCGCGGGGATGTACTCCTTCGGGATGCGGCCACCGGTGACGCCGTTGACGAACTCGTAGCCCGCGCCCGCCTCCTGCGGCTCCAGGGCGACGAGCACCTTGGCGTACTGGCCCGAACCACCCGACTGCTTCTTGTGGGTGTACTCGACCTTCTCAACCGGGCGGCGGAGGGTCTCACGGTAGGCCACCTGCGGCTTGCCGATGTTGGCCTCGACCTTGAACTCGCGGCGCATGCGGTCGATCAGCACCTCGAGGTGCAGCTCGCCCATGCCGGCGATGATGGTCTGACCGGTCTCCTCGTCGGTGTGGACGCGGAAGGTGGGATCCTCCTCGGCGAGGCGCTGGATGGCCGTGCCGAGCTTCTCCTGGTCGGACTTGGTCTTCGGCTCGATCGCCTGCTCGATGACGGGGTTCGGGAACTCCATCGACTCGAGGATGATCGGGTTGCCCGGGTCGGAGAGGGTCTCACCGGTGGTGGTGTCCTTGAGGCCCATGACCGCACAGATCATGCCGGCGCCGATCTCTTCGATCTCCTGACGCTTGTTGGCGTGCATCTGGTAGATCTTGCCGATCCGCTCCTTCTTGCCCTTGGTCGCGTTCAGCACCTGCATGCCCGACTTCAGCACCCCGGAGTAGACACGGACGTACGTGAGGCGACCCAGGTGGGGGTCCGCGGCAATCTTGAACGCCAGCACCGAGAGGGGCTCGTCGTTCGACGGATGCCGCTCGAGCCTCACAGACTCGTCGCCGGGCTTGAAGCCGTCGATGGCGGGGATGTCCAGCGGGGACGGCAGGTAGTCGATGACCGCATCCAGCATCGGCTGGACACCCTTGTTCTTGAACGAGGTGCCACAGACGACGGCGGTGAACTTCGACGCCAGCACACCGCGGCGGATGGCCGCCTTGATGGTCGGAACGTCGAGCTCATCCCCCGAGTCCTCGGCCAGCAGCCAAGCCTCGGCGAACTCGTCGTCGTGGTCGGCCAGGGTCTGGATGAGCTCCTCGCGAGCCTCGGCGGCGCGATCGGCCATGTCGGCCGGGATCTCCTCGACGGTGTAGTCCTCGCCGATCTTCGTCTCGCCGCGCCACATGAGGGCGCGCATGCCGACCAGGTCGATGACACCCTGGAAGTCAGCCTCGGCCCCCACGGGCAGCTGGAGGACGGCGGCGACGGCGTTGAGGCGCTCGCGGATGGTCTTGACGACGAAGTCGAAGGACGCACCGGTGCGGTCGAGCTTGTTGACGTAGCAGATGCGGGGGACGCCGTACTTGTTGGCTTGCCGCCACACGGTCATGGACTGCGGCTCGACGCCGGCGACGCCGTCGAACACCGTGACCGCACCGTCGAGGACGCGGAGCGAACGCTCCACCTCGACCGTGAAGTCCACGTGGCCGGGGGTGTCGATGATGTTGATCTGGTTGTCGTGCCAGAAGCAGGTCGTCGCGGCGGACGTGATGGTGATGCCGCGCTCCTGCTCCTGCTCCATCCAGTCCATCGTGGCCGAGCCCTCGTGCGTCTCACCGATCTTGTAGTTGATGCCGGTGTAGAACAGGATGCGCTCGGTGGTCGTGGTCTTGCCCGCGTCGATGTGGGCCATGATGCCGATGTTGCGGACCTTGGCCAGGTCGGTCTTGATGTCAATGGCCACGGGTTGTTTCCCCTCTAGTTACGTATTGTTCGTGTCGACTCGGGACAGCCGTGAAGCTCCCTCCCGCCTCGCGGCGGGAGAGAGCTTCAAGGAATTCACCAGCGGTAGTGGGCGAAGGCGCGGTTCGCCTCGGCCATCTTGTGCGTGTCCTCACGCTTCTTGACGCTGGCGCCCAGGCCGTTCGAGGCATCCAGCAGCTCGTTCATGAGACGCTCGGTCATCGTCTTCTCGCGGCGCTGACGCGAGTAGCTGACCAGCCAGCGCATCGCCAGGGTGGTGGCGCGGGCGGGCTTGACCTCGACGGGGACCTGGTAGGTCGCGCCACCGACGCGGCGGGACTTGACCTCGACCGCCGGACGGATGTTGTCGAGCGCCTTCTTCAGCGTCTGCACCGGGTCGACGCCGGACTTGGCTCGGGTACCCTCGAGCGCACCGTAGACGATGTGCTGGGCGGTGGTCTTCTTGCCGTCGAGCAGGATCTTGCTCACCAGCTGGGAGACCAGCGGGGAGCCGTAGACGGGGTCGACGACGAGCGGCCGCTTGGGGGCCGGTCCCTTGCGAGGCATTACTTCTCCTTCTTCGCGCCGTAGCGGCTGCGGGCCTGCTTGCGGTTCTTGACACCCTGGGTGTCGAGCGAACCGCGGATGATCTTGTACCGAACGCCCGGGAGATCCTTCACGCGGCCGCCGCGCACGAGCACCATCGAGTGCTCCTGCAAGTTGTGACCGACGCCGGGGATGTATGCGGTCACCTCGATGCCCGAGGACAGGCGGACACGTGCAACCTTGCGAAGGGCCGAGTTCGGCTTCTTCGGGGTCGTGGTGTACACGCGCGTGCACACACCGCGGCGCTGGGGCGAGCCCTTCAGCGCGGGGGTGTTGCTGGTCGTCTTCTTGTCACTGCGGCCCTTGCGGACCAACTGCTGGATTGTGGGCACCGGCTGGAAATCCTTCGTTCGAGTTTGTCTGGCCCCCTACCGGGCGCCAAGCACTTGGTGCACGCCGACCTCTGACGAGAGCTCGCAGGGCTCCACGGACATCAACCGACGTGGGGACGAACCCGCCGGTCACACCCACGCGGGGGAGCCACGGCTGGCACGAAGTTGTTCAGTTGCCTGAACACAACGACAAAGACTAGTGGTTAGACCCGGAGGCGGTCAAAAGACGGACCGTGGGTACCTCGGGACATGACTAGCCGAAGAGCGTTGTTCCCAGTCTAGCCGGGTGGGCCGCACGCCCCCAACTCGGGTTGCAGGACGGGGCCGACAGCCATCCGTAGTGTGTGGCATTTCCGGGTGGAATGACCCCAAGGATCCTTGGGGTCATTCCACCCGGAAATGCCTCAGGGGGAGCCGCAGACCCGTCAGCACGAGAAGGGCCCCGGAACCACTGGGTTCCGGGGCCCTCCGCGCTCAGCCGAGCAAGGATCAGCTGAAGTCGCCCAGGTCGAACTCGTCGCTCGGCATGACCGGCGCGACGCCGGCGATGTCGTAGTCGTACGGGTCGTAGCTGAGGTCGTACGCCGCGGCGCGCGCCTCGGCGGTCGGCTCCACCCGGATGTTGCGGTAGCGGTCGAGACCGGTGCCCGCCGGGATGAGCTTGCCCAGGATGACGTTCTCCTTGAGGCCGACCAAGGAGTCCGACTTGGCCTGGATGGCCGCGTCGGTGAGCACCTTGGTGGTCTCCTGGAAGGACGCCGCCGACAGCCAGCTCTCGGTGGCCAGCGACGCCTTGGTGATGCCCATGAGGACGGGACGGCCCTGCGCGGGCGTCCGGCCCTCGGTGATGGCCTTGCGGTTCTCGGCCTCGAAGAGGGCACGGTCGACCAGGTCACCCGGCAGGATGTTGGTCTCGCCCGACTCGATGACCGTCACGCGGCGCAGCATCTGGCGGATGATGATCTCGATGTGCTTGTCGTGGATCGGAGCGCCCTGCGTCCGGTACACGGCCTGCACCTCGTCGACCAGGTGCTCCTGGACCTTGCGGAGTCCGTTGACGCGCAGGATGTCCTGCGGGTCGAGCGTGCCGGCCCAGAGCTGCTGGCCCGCCTCGACGTGGTCGCCATCGCCGATCGAGTGGCGGACCATGGCGGCGTCCTCCCACTCCAGGCGCACACGACGCGGCAGCGGGTACTCCAAGTCCTCCTCTCCGTCGTCGCGGACGAGGACGAGCTTGCGTGTGCGCTCCCCCTCCTCCAGCCGCAGGCGGCCGGCCGCCTCGGCGATCGGGGCCTTGCCCTTGGGCGTCCGGGCCTCGAAGAGCTCGCCGACACGCGGCAGGCCCTGCGTGATGTCGTCGCCGGCCACACCACCGGTGTGGAAGGTACGCATGGTCAGCTGGGTGCCGGGCTCGCCGATGGACTGCGCCGCGACGATGCCAACGGCCTCGCCCACGTCGACGAGCTTGCCGGACGCCAGCGAGCGGCCGTAGCACAGCGCGCAGGTACCGACCTTCGACTCACAGGTCAGGACCGAGCGGACCTTGACCTCGGTCACGCCGGCGGAGATCAGCTTGTTGATCTCCTGGTCACCGAGGTCGGTGCCGGCTGCGACCAGCACCTCGCCGTTGGCGTCCGTGACGTCGGAGGCCAGCGTGCGGGCGTAGACCGAGGTCTCGACGTTGAACGCCGGACCGACCTTGCCGTCACGGCCCGTGGCCACGATGACCTTGGTCAGGCCACGCTCGGTGCCACAGTCCTCCTCGCGGATGATGACGTCCTGGCTGACGTCGACCAGACGACGGGTCAGGTAACCCGAGTCGGCCGTGCGCAGGGCGGTGTCGGCCTGCCCCTTGCGTCCACCGTGGGTGGAGATGAAGTACTCCAGGACGGACAGGCCCTCGCGGAAGTTCGACTTGATCGGACGCGCGATGATCTCGCCCTTCGGGTTGGCCACGAGGCCGCGCATGGCGGCGATCTGACGCATCTGCGTCATGTTTCCTCGCGCACCCGAGTTCACCATCATGAAGATCGGGTTCTCGGAGGTGAAGTTCGCCTCCATGGCCGCGGTCAGCTCGGCGGTGGCGTCGGTCCACAGCTGGACGAGCTCCTGCTGGCGCTCCTCCTCCGTGACCTTGCCGCGCTCGAACTGGCGGGTGATCTTCGTGGCCCGTGCGTCGTAGGACGCCAGGATCTCGGGCTTGGACGGCGGGGTCTGGATGTCCGAGATGGACACGGTGACGCCGGAGCGGGTCGCCCAGCGGAAGCCGATGTCCTTCAGGCGGTCCAGCGTGCGGGCCACGTCGACCTTCGGGTAGCGCTCGGCGAGGTCGTTGACGATCTGGCCCAGCTGCTTCTTGCCCACGCTGTTGTTCACGTAGGGGTAGTCGGCCGGGAGCGCCTCGTTGAACAGGGCGCGACCCAGGGTCGTCTCCAGCATGTAGGTGCCGTCCTCGCGGACCTGGACCCCCACGGGCGGCTCGAGCCCGGAGATGCGGATCGTGATCTTGGTGTTGATCTTGATCTCGCCCCGGTCGAACGCCATGTAGGCCTCGTCCTTGCTGACGAACACGCGTCCCTCGCCGGGCTGCCCGTCACGGGCGGTGGTGAGGAAGTAGTGGCCGATGATCATGTCCTGCGTCGGCAGGGTGACCGGGCGGCCGTCAGCCGGCTTGAGGATGTTGTTCGTCGACAGCATGAGGATGCGCGCCTCGGCCTGGGCCTCGGCGGACAGCGGCAGGTGGACAGCCATCTGGTCGCCGTCGAAGTCGGCGTTGAACGCGGTGCAGACGAGCGGGTGCAGCTGGATGGCCTTGCCCTCGATCAGCTGCGGCTCGAACGCCTGGATGCCGAGGCGGTGCAGGGTGGGTGCACGGTTCAGCAGGACCGGGTGCTCCTGGATGACCTCTTCGAGGACGTCCCACACCACCGGGCGCTGGCGCTCGACCATGCGCTTGGCCGACTTGATGTTCTGGGCCAGGTTCAGGTCGTCCAGTCGCTTCATGACGAACGGCTTGAACAGCTCCAGCGCCATGTTCTTCGGCAGGCCGCACTGGTGCAGCTTGAGCTGCGGGCCGACGACGATGACCGAACGGCCGGAGTAGTCGACGCGCTTGCCCAGCAGGTTCTGGCGGAACCGGCCCTGCTTGCCCTTGAGCATGTCCGAGATGGACTTCAGCGGACGGTTGCCGGGGCCGGTCACCGGACGCCCACGGCGTCCGTTGTCGAACAGCGAGTCGACGGCCTCCTGGAGCATCCGCTTCTCGTTGTTCACGATGATCTCGGGGGCACCGAGGTCGAGCAGGCGCTTGAGGCGGTTGTTGCGGTTGATGACGCGGCGGTACAGGTCGTTGAGGTCGGAGGTCGCGAAGCGGCCACCGTCCAGCTGCACCATCGGACGCAGGTCCGGCGGGATGACCGGGACGGCGTCCAGCACCATGCCCACCGGGCTGTTGGTGGTGGTCAGGAAAGCGGACACGACCTTGAGGCGCTTGAGCGCGCGGGTCTTGCGCTGGCCCTTGCCGGTCGCGATCGTCTCACGCAGGCGCTCCGACTCGGCCTGGAGGTCGAAGTCGGTGAGGCGACGCTTGATCGCCTCGGCGCCCATGAAGCCCTCGAAGTACTTGCCGAAGCGGCTCTTCATCTCGCGGTAGAGGATCTCGTCACCCTCGAGGTCCTGGACCTTCAGGCTCTTGAAGCGGGCCCACACGGCGTCCAGGCGGTCGAGTTCGCGCTGGGCACGATCACGGCTCAGCTTGACCTCACGCTCGCCCATGTCGCGGACGCGCTTCTTCTGGTCGGCCTTGGCACCCTCGGCCTCCAGGGCGGCGAGGTCCTCCTCGATCTTCTGCAGGCGCGCCTCGACGTCGGCGTTCATGCGGGCGGTGATCTGCTTGCGCTCGACCTCGACCTTGCCCTCGAGCGAGGTCAGGTCACGGTGGCGGGCCTCCTCGTCGACCGAGGTGATCATGTACGCGGCGAAGTAGATGACCTTCTCGAGGTCCTTCGGCGCGATGTCGAGCAGGTAGCCCAGACGGCTCGGGACACCCTTGAAGTACCAGATGTGGGTGACCGGCGCGGCCAGCTCGATGTGGCCCATGCGCTCGCGGCGGACGTTGGAGCGGGTGACCTCGACGCCACAGCGCTCGCAGATGATGCCCTTGAAGCGCACACGCTTGTACTTGCCGCAGTAGCACTCCCAGTCCCGGGTGGGACCGAAGATCTTCTCGCAGAACAGGCCGTCACGCTCGGGCTTGAGCGTGCGGTAGTTGATCGTCTCAGGCTTCTTGACCTCGCCGTGGCTCCACTCGCGGATCTGGTCCGCGGTGGCCAGCCCGATGCGCAACTTGTCGTAGAAGTTGACGTCCAGCACGTTTCTTCCTTCTCTCCCCTGCCGGGGGATTTCTGTTCAGACCAGTGGCCGCTGGTCCGGACGGCCCGCGCGAGGCGCCTCGCGCGGGGGGTGCAGGTTCAGGTTCCTGCGGGGTGGGCGGACGCCGAGGGGCACCCCGGCGTCCGCTTGGCCTTGCTCAGACCTCGTCGATGTCGGCGAACGAGTCCGCACCGGGGCGACGGCTCAGGTCGATCCCGAACTCGTCGGCGCGGTGGTAGTCGTCCTCGGAATCCTTCAGTTCGACCACGGTGCCGTCGGAGGACAGGACCTCGACGTTCAGGCAGAGCGACTTCATCTCCTTGACGAGAACCTTGAACGACTCGGGGATACCGGGTTCGGGGATGTTCTCGCCCTTGACGATCGCCTCGTAGACCTTCACGCGGCCCGGGACGTCGTCGGACTTGATGGTGAGGAGCTCCTGCAGGGCCCAGGCGGCGCCGTAGGCCTCCATCGCCCACACCTCCATCTCACCGAAGCGCTGGCCACCGAACTGCGCCTTGCCACCCAGCGGCTGCTGCGTGATCATCGAGTACGGGCCGGTCGAACGGGCGTGGATCTTGTCGTCGACCAGGTGGTGCAGCTTCAGCATGTAGATGTAGCCGACGCCCACGCGCTCCGGGTACGGCTCGCCGGAGCGACCGTCGAAGAGCTGCGCCTTGCCACCGGCGTCCACCATCTTGAGGCCGTCGCGCTGCGGCAGGCCGTTCTCGAGCAGGCCGGCGATCTCCCCCTCGTTCGCACCGTCGAACACCGGCGTCGCCAGGTTGGTCTTCGGCTCGACGTGGCCGAGGCCGACGTCCTTGAGGCGGTTGGCCCAGGGCTCGTCGACGCCCTCGATGTCCCAGCCGCTGTGGGCGATCCAGCCGAGGTGCGTCTCGAGCACCTGGCCGACGTTCATGCGGCTCGGCACGCCGAGCGGGTTGAGGACGATGTCCACGGGGGTGCCGTCCTCGAGGAACGGCATGTCCTCGACGGGCAGAATCTTCGAGATGACGCCCTTGTTGCCGTGGCGTCCGGCCAGCTTGTCGCCGTCGGAGATCTTGCGCTTCTGGGCCACGTAGACGCGGACCAACTGGTTCACGCCGGGGGGCAGCTCGTCGCCCTCGTCGCGGTCGAACACGCGGACGCCGATGACCGTGCCGGTCTCGCCGTGCGGCACCTTCATGGAGGTGTCGCGGACCTCCCGGGCCTTCTCACCGAAGATGGCGCGCAGCAGGCGCTCCTCCGGGGTCAGCTCGGTCTCGCCCTTCGGGGTGACCTTGCCGACGAGGATGTCGCCCGTACCCACCTCGGCGCCGATGCGGACGATGCCGCGCTCGTCGAGGTCGGCGAGCATGTCGTCGCCGACGTTGGGGATGTCACGGGTGATCTCCTCGGGGCCCAGCTTGGTGTCGCGGGCGTCGATCTCGTGCTCCTCGATGTGGATCGAGGTGAGCACGTCGTCCTGGACGAGGCGCTGGCTGAGGATGATCGCATCCTCGTAGTTGTGGCCCTCCCACGGCATGAACGCCACGAGGAGGTTGCGGCCGAGAGCCATCTCGCCGTTGTCGGTGCAGGCGCCGTCGGCGAGCGGGGTGCCCACCTCGACCCGGTCACCGTCGGCGACCAGCGGGCGCTGGTTGATGCAGGTCGTCTGGTTGGACCGGACGAACTTCGCCATGCGGTAGCTGGTCTGCGTGCCGTCGTCGTTCATCACGTCGATGATGTCGCCCGAGACGGAGGTCACCACACCGGCCTTGTTGGCCACGGTCACCTCGCCGGCGTCGACCGCACCGCGGTACTCCATGCCGGTGCCCACGTACGGGGCCTCGTTGCGGAGCAGCGGGACGGCCTGGCGCTGCATGTTCGCGCCCATGAGCGCACGGGACGCGTCGTCGTGCTCGAGGAACGGGATCAGCGCGGTGGCGACCGACACCATCTGGCGCGGGGAGACGTCCATGTAGTGCACCTCGGACGCCGGGACCTCAGCGGCGTCGCCGTCCTTGACACGGACGAGCACGCGCTCCTCGGTGAACCGGCCCTGGTCGTCGAGCACGGCGTTGGCCTGCGCGACGATGTAGCGGTCCTCCTCGTCGGCGGTGAGGTAGTCGATCTGGTCGGTCACGTGGCCGTCGACGACCTTGCGGTACGGCGTCTCGATGAAGCCGAACGCGTTGACGCGGGCGAAGGACGCCAGCGAGCCGATCAGGCCGATGTTCGGGCCTTCAGGGGTCTCGATGGGGCACATGCGGCCGTAGTGCGACGGGTGGACGTCGCGGACCTCCATGCCGGCGCGATCACGGGACAGACCGCCGGGCCCCAGGGCCGACAGGCGACGCTTGTGGGTCAGGCCCGCCAGCGGGTTGTTCTGGTCCATGAACTGCGACAGCTGCGAGGTGCCGAAGAACTCCTTCAGCGCCGCCACGACGGGACGGATGTTGATCAGCGTCTGCGGCGTGATCGCCTCGATGTCCTGCGTGGTCATGCGGTCGCGGACCGTGCGCTCGAGGCGGCCGAGGCCGATGCGGAGCTGGTTCTGGATCAGCTCGCCGACCGTGCGGAGGCGACGGTTGCCGAAGTGGTCGATGTCGTCCGTCTCGACGGGGACGTCACCGAGCATCTCCTGGCCGTCGTGCAGGGCCACCACGTAGCGGATGGACGCGACGATGTCCTCCATCGTCAGCACCTGCTGGTCGAACGGCAGCGACAGGCCGAGCTTCTTGTTGATCTTGTAGCGACCGACCTTGGCGGTGTCGTACCGCTTCGGGTTGAAGTAGTAGTTGTCGAGCATCGCCTGCGCGGCCTCACGCGTCGGCGGCTCGCCCGGGCGCAGCTTGCGGTACAGGTCGAGCAGCGCCTCGTCCGTGTTGGCAGTGTTGTCCTTCTCCAGGGTGAGCCGGATGGACTCGTACTCGCCGAACTCCTCGAGGATCTGCTCGTTCGTCCAGCCCAGGGCCTTCAGCAGGACGGTCACGTTCTGCTTGCGCTTGCGGTCGAGGCGAACGCCGACCATGTCGCGCTTGTCGACCTCGAACTCGAGCCACGCGCCGCGCGAGGGGATGATCTTGCAGCTGAAGATGTCCTTGTCGGACGTCTTGTCCGGGGTCTGCTCGAAGTAGACACCCGGGCTGCGGACGAGCTGCGACACGACGACACGCTCGGTGCCGTTGATGACGAATGTGCCCTTGTCGGTCATCAGGGGGAAGTCACCCATGAACACGGTCTGGGACTTGATCTCACCGGTCTCGTTGTTCACGAACTCGGCGGTGACGAAGAGGGGCGCCGCGTACGTGACGTCGCGGTCCTTGCACTCCTCGACCGTGTACTTCGGCTCCTCGAAGCGGTGGTCGCGGAAGCTCAGCGACATCGTCTCGGAGAGGTCCTCGATCGGGGAGATCTCCTCGAAGATCTCCTCCAGACCGGACTTCGTGTTGATGTCGGTGCGTCCCTCCGCCAAGGCATCCGCGACGCGCTGGCGCCACACGTCGTTGCCGACGAGCCAGTCGAAGGAGTCGACCTGCAGATCAAGGAGGTTGGGTACTTCCATGGGCTCGTGGATCTTCGCGAACGAGATCCGGCCAACACTGGAAACGACGTTGGTGTTCTTCGACGCAGTGCGCGAGACGGCCAAGACTATGGTCCTTCCAATAGAACCCGGGCTGGGAGGTTCTTTGCATGCGAAACGCCCCGCGTCAAATCGTCACGGGTCGTCAATTGGGGCAAAGCCTGATGCTAGCCTGCCTGGAAGGATCGCGCAAGTCTCACCACGCCCCACCCTGCCTCCGCGAGCCACGTTGCTCCGGGGGCGGACGCGAGAAGCTTACAGCTCCCTCGGGCCGAACGCACCCACCACAGGGGTGTCGGCGGACGCGAAAGGGCCCGCAGGACGGATCCCGCGGGCCCTTCTGTGCTCTGCGTCAGTGCGCAGGCGCCGAGGTCACTTGACGGTGACGGTGGCGCCGGCGGCCTCGAGCTGCTCCTTGGCCTTGTTGGCCGCGTCGCGGGCAACCTTCTCCAGGACTGCCTTCGGGGCGGCCTCGACGAGGTCCTTGGCCTCCTTGAGGCCGAGGGACGTGAGGGCGCGCACCTCCTTGATGACCTGGATCTTCTTCTCGCCGGCGGACTCGAGGATGACGTCGACCTCGTTGGAGACCTCCTCCTCCTCGACCGCGGCGGCGGCGGGGGCAGCGCCGGCGGCGGCCACGGCCACCGGGGCGGCGGCGGTGACGCCGAAGGCATCCTCGAACAGCTTGACGAACTCGGAGAGCTCGATCAGGGTCATCTCCTTGAAGGCGTCAAGGAGCTCGTCGTTGGTGAGCTTCGCCATGGTGTGGCTTCCTTTCAATTACTCCGCGGACTCGGCCGCGGTGTCGTCTGCCTCGGCAGCGGGCGCTGCCTCGGGTGCCGAGGCAGCCTCGGCGGTGTCGGGCTTCTGGTCAGTCTCGGGGGCAGCCTCGCCGGCGCCACCGATGAGGGACGGGTTCTCCCCCGCCGCGGCCTCCAGGGCGCCGAAGGCACGAGCGGCCTGCGACAGCGGAGCAGCGATGAGGTACACAGCCTTGCTGAGGTTCGCCTGCATGGCACCAGCCAGCTTGGCGAGAAGGACCTCGCGCGACTCGAGGTCGGCGAGCTTCTTCACAGCATCGGCGTCGAGGACACGACCGTCCATGACGCCACCCTTGATGACCAGAAGCGGGTTGTCCTTCGCGAAGTCGCGCAGACCCTTCGCAACGGTGGCAACGTCACCGTTGATGAAGGCGATCGCCGTCGGACCGGTGAGCTGCTCGTCGAGCCCCTCGATTCCGGCTTCCTTGGCGGCGATCTGGGTCAGAGTGTTCTTCGCGACGGCGTATGTGGCGTCCTCACCGAGAGCACGGCGCAGGGCCTTGATGCTCTTCACGGTGAGACCGCGGTACTCGGTCAGCACTGCAGCGTTCGCGCTGCTGAAGGCATCCTTCAGCTCAGCGACCGCAGCTGCCTTGTCCGGCCTCGCCATGGGTCTCCTTCCCACTTCTTGTAGTCAGGCCCAAGACATGGAAAAACCCCGAGCGCAAGCGCACGGGGCACGCTGGAGGCCAGCGATTCGATCGTGACACCTGCGCGGGATTTACACTGCCCGGGGGCAGACACCAGCGGTCTTCGGCTTCGAGGACCCACTCTACGCCAAAGGCGCGGCCACGCCCAAATCGGCGGGCTCCCTGTTGCCGAGGGCTCGGGTTCAGTGCGCAGAGGGCTCGGGTTCAGTGCGTCGAGGGGCTCGGGTTCACTGCGTCGAGGGCTCGGGTTCAGTGCGTCCAGGGCCGTGCTACGCCGTCCGGCCACCGTGCGCCTGGGTGCGCGAAAGGGCCCCCAGCCTAGCTGGGGGCCCTTTCTTGTCACCCCTTTTGGGGGGTGTGTTCGGCGGTGTCCTACTCTCCCACACCCTCGCGAGTGCAGTACCATCGGCGCTGCAAGGCTTAGCTTCCGGGTTCGGAATGGGACCGGGCGTTTCCCTTGCGCAATGGCCACCGAAACAATCTGTAATTGTCGTCCCACACCTGGGTGTGGGGGGAAACAACCAACTGTTTGCTGGTCAAGATATCGTATAGTGGACGCGAGCGTTAGCAGATATTGTTGGGTCTCGTCACTGTTTGGTGTAGTGACAAGCCCTCGGCCTATTAGTACCAGTCAGCTCCACACATTACTGTGCTTCCACATCTGGCCTATCAACCCCATGGTCTGTAGGGGGCCTTACCCACTCAAGGTGGTGAGAGTCCTCATCTTGAAGCGTGCTTCCCGCTTAGATGCTTTCAGCGGTTATCATTTCCCAACGTAGCCAACCAGCCGTGCCCTTGGCAGGACAACTGGCACACCAGAGGTTGGTCCGTCCCGGTCCTCTCGTACTAAGGACAGCCCTTCTCAAGACTCTAACGCGCGCAGCGGATAGGGACCGAACTGTCTCACGACGTTCTAAACCCAGCTCGCGTGCCGCTTTAATGGGCGAACAGCCCAACCCTTGGGACCGACTCCAGCCCCAGGATGCGACGAGCCGACATCGAGGTGCCAAACCATGCCGTCGCTATGGACGCTCGGGCAAGATCAGCCTGTTATCCCCGGGGTACCTTTTATCCGTTGAGTGACGGCGCTTCCACACGCCACCGTCAGATCACTAGTCCCGACTTTCGTCCCTGCTCGACATGTCTGTCTCACAGTCAAGCTCCCTTGTGCACTTACACTCAACACCTGATTGCCAACCAGGCTGAGGGAACCTTTGGGCGCCTCCGTTACCTTTTGGGAGGCGACCGCCCCAGTCAAACTACCCATCAGGCACTGTCCCTGAACCCGATCAGGGTCCGAGGTTAGATAACCAGAACGACCAGAGTGGTATTTCAACGATGACTCCACCATCACTGGCGTGACAGCTTCAAAGTCTCCCACCTATCCTACACAAGTCGTACCGATCACCAATACCAAACTATAGTAAAGGTCCCGGGGTCTTTCCGTCCTGCTGCGCGTAACGAGCATCTTTACTCGTAATGCAATTTCGCCGAGTTCGTGGTGGAGACAGCGCCCAAATCGTTACTCCATTCGTGCAGGTCGGAACTTACCCGACAAGGAATTTCGCTACCTTAGGATGGTTATAGTTACCACCGCCGTTTACTGGGGCTTAAGTTCACCGCTTCGCTTGCGCTAACAGTTCCCCTTAACCTTCCAGCACCGGGCAGGAGTCAGTCCGTATACATCGTCTTTCAACTTCGCACGGACCTGTGTTTTTAGTAAACAGTCGCTTGGGCCTGGTCTCTGCGACCCTCACCGCTACCCTGCGCAAGGCAGTTGACGGATCAGGTCCCCCTTATCCCGAAGTTACGGGGGTATTTTGCCGAGTTCCTTCACCACGATTCTCTCGATCGCCTTGGTATTCTCTACCTATCCACCTGTGTCGGTTTGGGGTACGGGCGGCTCACAACTCGCTCACGAAGCTTTTCTAGGCAGCATAGGATCACCCACACCAGGGACAAGTCCCCAGTGCCATCACGTCTCAACCACACAGCACACGGATTTGCCAATGTGCCGGCCTACACGCTTAGCCCACGACAACCATCGCGTGGGATGGGCTACCTTCCTGCGTCCCTCCGCAGCTTGCCTACTACCGGCTCAGGTCACAGACTCAACCAACCAGACACCCCGAAGGGCACCACGGAAGGCCTCGCGTGCTTAGTATCACCGGCCTCGACACGGGCGTTGCTTCGCCGGTACCAGAATATCAACTGGTTGTCCATCGACTACGCCTGTCGGCCTCGCCTTAGGTCCCGACTCACCCAGGGCAGATTAGCTTGACCCTGGAACCCTTGGATATTCGGCGGACGGGTTTCCCACCCGTCTTTCGCTACTCATGCCTGCATTCTCACTCGTGTGCACTCCACGACTGGGTCACCCCGCCGCTTCACAGCACACACGACGCTCCCCTACCCAACCACACACCTGGCCCGAAGGCAGGTACACGCATGATTGCCACAGCTTCGGCGGACTGCTTGAGCCCCGCTACATTGTCGGCGCAGAATCACTTGACCAGTGAGCTATTACGCACTCTTTCAAGGGTGGCTGCTTCCAAGCCAACCTCCTGGTTGTCTTCGCAACTCCACATCCTTTTCCACTTAGCAGTCCCTTAGGGGCCTTAGCTGGTGATCTGGGCTGTTTCCCTCTCGACTATGAAGCTTATCCCCCACAGTCTCACTGCCGCCCTTCACTTACCGGCATTCGGAGTTTGGCTGATTTCGGTAAGCTTGTGGGCCCCCTAGACCATCCAGTGCTCTACCTCCGGCAAGAAACAGGCGACGCTGCACCTAAATGCATTTCGGGGAGAACCAGCTATCACGGAGTTTGATTGGCCTTTCACCCCTATCCACAGCTCATCCCCTCGGTTTTCAACCCAAGTGGGTTCGGTCCTCCACGACGTCTTACCGTCGCTTCAACCTGGCCATGGATAGATCACTCCGCTTCGGGTCCAGACCCGGCGACTCAAACGCCCTATTCGGACTCGCTTTCGCTACGGCTCCCCCACACGGGTTAACCTCGCCACCGAGCACTGACTCGCAGGCTCATTCTTCAAAAGGCACGCCGTCACCCCACAAAGAGGCTCCGACGGATTGTAGGCGGTCGGTTTCAGGTACTATTTCACTCCCCTCCCGGGGTACTTTTCACCTTTCCCTCACGGTACTTGTCCGCTATCGGTCATCAAGGAGTATTTAGGCTTGACGGGTGGTCCCGCCGGATTCACACAGAATTTCAGGGGTTCCGTGCTACTTGGGGTAACGACAACGAGGCAAACACATACGCCTACACGACTGTCACGCACTCTGGTACACCCTCCCAGGTGTTTCAGCTTCATGTTTGCTTTATCACTCGATGGGAGATCAGCAGCCCTCCCGAGTCGGCCCCACAACCCCCAACGTGCAACGCCTGCCAGCTATCACACACGCCAGGTTTGGCCTCTTCCGCTTTCGCTCGCCACTACTCACGGAATCACAATTGTTTTCTCTTCCTGTGGGTACTGAGATGTTTCACTTCCCCACGTTCCCTCCAACACCCCTATATATTCAGGATGAGGTCGCCCGACACAACTCGGGTCATTCGAGGTTTCCCTATTCGGAAATCCACGGATCAAAGCTCGTTTACCAGCTCCCCATGGCTTATCGCAGGTTACAACGTCCTTCATCGGCTCTTGATGCCAAGGCATCCACCGACCGCCCTTAGTAGCTTGTCACCAAACAAAAACGATCAACAAAATCTACAAAGATGCTCGCGTCCACTATACAATTCTCAAACAACAAACAAACACCAGAACCCAACCCCCAAACTGGGGACCAAACCCTGGCATCATCGTTGCGACACCCACCAAACCACGGCGGAAGTCCCAGAACCCAACAACGTGCCACCGCCCCCACCAGACTCCGAACACCCCACCCGTTCCACACACCACACGGTGCAGTACTAGACACGAAGCGCTCATCCCTGGCCGGGACTCGGTCAACACCATCCACAATTCAGTCACCCCGCCCCGCACACCACACTCGGATGTGAACGAGGACGACCCCCCACCCGTGACGGTGGATGAGGCACAGAGGCTCCCTAGAAAGGAGGTGATCCAGCCGCACCTTCCGGTACGGCTACCTTGTTACGACTTAGTCCTAATTACCGATCCCACCTTCGACAGCTCCCTCCACAAGGGTTGGGCCACCGGCTTCGGGTGTTACCGACTTTCATGACTTGACGGGCGGTGTGTACAAGGCCCGGGAACGTATTCACCGCAGCAATGCTGATCTGCGATTACTAGCGACTCCGACTTCATGGGGTCGAGTTGCAGACCCCAATCCGAACTGAGACTGGCTTTACGTGATTCGCTCACCCTCACGGGATCGCAACACTTTGTACCAGCCATTGTAGCATGCGTGAAGCCCTGGACATAAGGGGCATGATGACTTGACGTCATCCCCACCTTCCTCCGAGTTGACCCCGGCAGTCTCCCATGAGTTCCCGGCATAACCCGCTGGCAACATAGGACGAGGGTTGCGCTCGTTGCGGGACTTAACCCAACATCTCACGACACGAGCTGACGACAGCCATGCACCACCTGCACACCAGCCCGAAGGAAACAACATCTCTGCTGTCGTCTGGTGCATGTCAAACCCAGGTAAGGTTCTTCGCGTTGCATCGAATTAATCCGCATGCTCCGCCGCTTGTGCGGGCCCCCGTCAATTCCTTTGAGTTTTAGCCTTGCGGCCGTACTCCCCAGGCGGGGCACTTAATGCGTTAGCTACGGCACGGAGAACGTGGAAGTCCCCCACACCTAGTGCCCACCGTTTACGGCGTGGACTACCAGGGTATCTAAGCCTGTTCGCTCCCCACGCTTTCGCTCCTCAGCGTCAGGAAATGTCCAGAGAACCGCCTTCGCCACCGGTGTTCCTCCTGATATCTGCGCATTCCACCGCTCCACCAGGAATTCCGTTCTCCCCTACATCCCTCAAGTCTGCCCGTATCGAATGCAAGCACACAGTTAAGCTGTCTGTTTTCACATCCGACGCAACAAACCACCTACGAGCTCTTTACGCCCAATAAATCCGGACAACGCTCGCACCCTACGTATCACCGCGGCTGCTGGCACGTAGTTAGCCGGTGCTTCTTCTCCAGGTACCGTCAAATTCGCCCCTGGTGAAAGCGGTTTACAACCCGAAGGCCGTCATCCCGCACGCGGCGTTGCTGCATCAGGCTTCCGCCCATTGTGCAATATTCCCCACTGCTGCCTCCCGTAGGAGTCTGGGCCGTATCTCAGTCCCAGTGTGGCCGGTCGCCCTCTCAGGCCGGCTACCCGTCAAAGCCTTGGTAGGCCACTACCCCACCAACAAGCTGATAGGCCGCGAGTCCATCCCCCACCGAAAAAACTTTCCAAACACCCCCATGCGAAGACATCTGAATATGCGGTATTAGCAAGAATTTCTCCTCGTTATCCCACAGTGAAGGGCAGGTTACTCACGTGTTACTCACCCGTTCGCCACTAACCACCAAACAAGTTTGATGATCCGTTCGACTTGCATGTGTTAAGCACGCCGCCAGCGTTCGTCCTGAGCCAGGATCAAACTCTCCATCGAAAAACTGGAAAGCAATCACACTGACAAACCAACCCAAAAGTTGGCAATCAATCAATCACTCAAAGTGTCAGCCAAAACTGACAACGAGGACACACAAAAACCAAAGGTTATGTGTGCAAAAAATGAACCACAACACCCCAAAAGATGTCATAGCCACTGGCATTGACCTAAGCACGCTGTTGAGTTCTCAAACTTCCGACACACACC